>JAZQNJ010000059.1:0-25682 GCA_045627285.1 Treponema sp.
CAATACCTGGAATATATGCAGTAACTTCAATTCCATTTGACAAACGAACACGAGCTACCTTACGGAGAGCTGAGTTTGGTTTTTTAGGTGTAACAGTCATTACACGAGTGCAAACACCACGTTTCTGTGGACAAGATTCCAAAGCTGGAGCCTTAGTCTGGTTTGCTAATGACTGACGACCTTTACGAATTAACTGGTTAATTGTAGGCATCGCCTATTTCTCCTATTTGTATGCCGAGCAGCACCTCGGACAATATAAACAAATACAATCCTGCAAGATAAGCAGGGAATTCAATAATACCGAATTCAAGACACTATGGTCAATGAATTCAATAATGAATTCGGCAAATTTATTACTAAATTTGCCGAATTCTTACAAATTTTTAGTCTTCGTCAGAAACTGGTTCTACTACAGGTTCTTCCTGCTGTCTTTCCTGTTCCTTTTCGATACGACGTCTTTCAAGAACTTCTTCCATCTGAACATCAAGGTCATTATCCGAACCGTCGAAAAGCTTAACATTTCTGTAATTGCGGATACCTGTTCCTGCTGGAATCATATGACCGATGATGATGTTTTCTTTCAAACCACGAAGGTGATCTTCTTCACCTTTAATGGCTGCGTTTGTAAGAACGCGAGTTGTTTCCTGGAAGGAACAAGCTGAAATGAAAGAGTCTGTAGCAAGAGCTGCCTTTGTAATACCCTGGAACATTGGACGTGCAACTGCAGGCTGTCCACCTTCAGCGATAATACGTCTGTTTTCTTCATGGAAGTGATATTTATCAACCTGCTGTCCGAAGATGAATTTTGTATCACCTACTGAGATAACCTGTACCTTACGTAACATCTGACGAACGATAACACCAATGTGCTTGTCATCAATTGCTACACCCTGTGCAGAGTATACACCCTGGATTTCATTCATCAGGTATTCCTGAAGAGCGTTTTCACCGAGGATTGCAAGGATGTCATGTGCACTAGCTGCACCGTCACAGAGCTGTTCACCTGCAACTACCTGGTCTCCGTCACGAACAAGAAGACGCTGTGTCATTGGTACTACATGCTCAAATGATTTGCCATATTCATCTTCAACAACGATTACACGTTTACCCTTTGTAATTCCCTTGAACTTAACAGTTCCGGAAATCTGAGAAAGAACACATGGAATCTTTGGTTTACGAGCTTCAAAGAGTTCAGATACACGTGGAAGACCACCAGTAATATCGTTAGTCTTAGCAGCTGCAACAGGCATCTTAGCAAGAATTTCACCAGCTTCAACCAGTTCTTTATCATTAGCAAGGAGAAGAGCTCCTGCAGGGAGATAGTAAGAACCCAGTTCGTTACCAGCTTCATCTGTAATAAGAATGCGTGGCTGTTTAACATCAAGGTGCAGATCACTGATACGGCGTTCTGATTTTCCAGAGTTAACGTCGATAATTTCTTCAAGTGTTGAACCTTCGATAACATCCTCAAAGTGAACATAACCTGAAACTTCAGCAATAATTGGTTCAGAGAATGGATCAAATTCGCCAAGTTCTTCACCGTTCTTAACGATATCACCTTCTTTTACATAAATTGTTGAACCGTTACTGATTTCAACCTTCTGTTCATTACCAGCAAGGTAAAGGATATTATCCAGTACAAGAACACGACCGTTTTCTTTTGCAACAAAGTTTCCGCCCTTTCTTTCAACAAGAACAGAACCTTTAAGTACGCGTCCACCATCGCCAATCAATACATTGTCTCCAGAAGAAAGTTCACAAGAATCGATAAGACGAGTTGTAATCATAGAACCCTTACGAGTAAAGAGCCAGTTACCATCGTCTGTAACAACATGTGTACCGTTAACAGCACCTACAAGTACATCATACTTAAGTACAATCTTGTTATCTGCAGCTTCTGTAGAAGCAGTACCACCGACGTGGAATGTACGCATTGTAAGCTGTGTACCTGGCTGACCGATTGACTGGGCAGCAATTACACCTACAGCTTCACCAATTTCAACAAGCTTGTTGCGGGCAAGGTTCTTACCGTAACACTTGATACATACACCGTGTTCAGCTTCACAAGTAAGTACTGTGCGGAGTTTAACTTTTTCAACACCTACTTCTTCAATCTGTTTTGCAAGTTCATCTGTAATGTATTCGTTAGCATCGCAAATGAGTTCACCAGTAATTGGGTGTACAACACGTTCAATTGTAAAGTGTCCTGCAATTCTCTTAGAAAGAGGAGTTACAATTTCGTCACCATTTTTAATAGCTGTATAATCAATACCGTTGATAGTACCACAGTCTTCAACGTTTACTACAACATCCTGAGCAACATCTACAAGACGACGAGTCATGTAACCGGCATCGGCTGTTTTAAGGGCAGTATCAGTAAGACCTTTACGAGCACCGTTTGAAGAAATGAAGTATTCGATTACCGAAAGTCCTTCACGGAAGTTTGATTTTACTGGCAGTTCGATGATATCACCATTTGGTTTAGCCATCAAACCACGCATAGCAGCCAGCTGAGAAATCTGTTTCTTAGAACCACGGGCACCGGAATTAGCCATCATGTAGATTGTGTTAAATCCGTCTTTATCTTTCTGCATTTTGTCGTACATGATTTCTGTAAGTTTTTCATTTGTACGAGCCCAGAGGTCAGTTACTTTGTTATAGCGTTCATCTTTAGTGATTAAACCGCCTGTATACTGCTTAACAATATCTTCTACCTGTTTGTTTGCATCATCAACCATAGCCTTCTTTTCATCTGGAATAAGAATATCTTCCATAGAAAGAGTTGCACCGAAGAATGTAGCGTTTTTATAACCAGTAGCTTTAAGGGCATCAAGCATCTGAATTGTGAGCCATGCACCCTGTTTGTGATATACAGTTTCAATCATCTTACGGATGTCTTTATCACCCATACGGATATTTACGAAACCAACACCTTCTGGCATATCGTTGTTAAAGCGGATACGTCCGGCAGTTGTTTTGATAACATCTCCAGCCTTGAATGATCCGTCAAAACCATCTTTTGAAACAGGAACACTGATTTCTGCAGACCAATCGATATATCCGTTTTCTGCAGCCATGATAACTTCATCTTCTGAAGAGAAACGTTTATTTGTACCAACTGCATTTGGTTTTACTGAAGTCATGTAGTAAATACCAAGTACCATATCCTGAGATGGGTAAACAATTGAGTTACCATTAGCAGGGTCAAGGAGGTTACGTGCAGAGAGCATAAGTGTCCAACATTCCATCTGAGCAGCCTGTGTCAGAGGTACATGGATAGCCATCTGGTCACCATCGAAGTCGGCGTTGAATGCTTTACAAGCAAGAGGGTGAAGTTTAAGAGCTTTACCTTCTACAAGTACAGGTTCAAATGCCTGAATACCAAGACGGTGAAGTGTAGGAGCACGGTTAAGCATAACAGGATGTTCACGTACTACTTCATCGAGGATTGCAAATACTTCTGATGATTCCTGTTCAACAAGAGTTTTTGCTCTTTTGATATTTGTTACAACCTGTTTATCAACAAGCTTCTTCATAATGAAAGGCTTGAAGAGTTCCAGGGCCATTTTTGTAGGAAGACCACACTGCCAGAGTTTAAGTTCTGGACCAACAACGATTACTGAACGACCAGAGTAGTCAACGCGTTTACCAAGAAGGTTCTGGCGGAAACGACCCTGCTTACCTTTAAGCATATCGCTGATTGATTTAAGAGGTCTGTTAGAAGCACCCTTAACCACACGCTTACGCTTAGAATTGTCGAACAATGCATCAACAGCTTCCTGAAGCATGCGTTTTTCGTTGCGGATGATAATATCTGGAGCAGAAAGCTGCATAAGTCTCTTAAGACGGTTATTGCGGTTAATAACACGGCGATAAAGGTCATTAAGGTCAGATGTAGCAAAACGGCCACCATCAAGCTGTACCATTGGACGAAGATCAGGTGGAATTACTGGAATTACATCGAGAATCATCCATGAAGCTTTGTTTCCTGATGAACGGAAATCTTCAACAATCTGAATTCTCTTGAGAAGATTTGGATCTGTTTTAGCACCTTTTTCGCGCATTTTTTCACGAAGTTCTGCTGCCAGTTCATCAAGATTGAGGTTTTCAAGCATTGTTTTGATTGCTTCAGCACCCATGCCGGCATTGAAAGCCTGACCATAGCGTTCAAGATTCTGGAGATATTCATCTTCTGTAAGGAGATCACCCTTCTTGAGACCTGTATCACCTGCATCGAGAACGATATATTTTTCGTAATAAAGAACTGAACGGAGCTGAGCTACCTGCATCTTCAGAAGAAGACCCATGCGGCTTGGAACTGAGCGGTAATACCAGATGTGGCTTACTGGAGCTGCCAGTTCAATATGTCCTGTTCTTTCACGGCGTACTTTGAAATGAGTAACTTCAACACCACAGCGGTCACAAATCACACCCTTATAACGGATTGATTTAAATTTTCCACAGTAGCATTCCCATTCCTTTGTTGTACCGAAAATGCGTTCACAGAAAAGACCGTCTTTCTCCGGTCTGAGAGTACGATAGTTAATTGTTTCCGGCTTTTTTACTTCACCGTACGACCAGTCCTTAATAGTTTGAGGGCTGGCCAGTTTGATTTTAATGGAATTGAAATCCTGAATATCACGCATCTTCATTCTCCTTATCGAAACCAGAACCTGCTTTATCAATCAAATCCTGATCACGTTCAGTCAGAGCAATCTGCTTGCCCTTTGCGTCATAAATTGTAAAGTCCAAAGCAAGACCACGAAGTTCCTGTACCATTACGTTGAATGATTCTGGAACACCAGCTGCTGCTGCAGGGTCACCCTTTACGATAGATTCGTAAATCTTTGAACGACCATTCATATCATCTGACTTAATAGTCATCATTTCCTGGAGAGTATTTGCAGCACCATATGCTTCGAGGGCCCAAACTTCCATTTCACCAAGACGCTGACCACCGAACTGAGCCTTACCACCAAGTGGCTGCTGAGTAACAAGTGAGTATGGACCTGTTGAACGAGCATGCATCTTGTCATCAACAAGGTGATGCAGTTTAAGGAAGTAGATAACACCAACGAAAATAGGGTTTACAAATGGTTCACCAGTGCGTCCATCGCGAACAATCTGCTTACAATCTGGAGAAAGTCCGGCTTCAATCAGTTTTTCACCGATCTGTTCCTGTGATGGAGTCTGGAATGCAGGTGAATTGAAATACTGGTTAAGGCAACGTCCAGCCATACCAAGTTCTGATTCCATGATCTGACCAATGTTCATACGTGAAGGTACACCAAGAGGGTTAAGACAAACATCAAGTGGAGTACCATCTGCCAGGTATGGCATGTCTTCTTCAGGGAGAATGCGAGCTACGACACCTTTGTTTCCGTGGCGTCCGGCCATCTTATCACCTTCACGAAGCTTACGTTTATTGGCAATGAGAACTTTAACAACTTCTTCAACACCAGGATTAAGGTTATCGTCAGTACCTCTCTTAAGACGCTGAACATCAATTACAACACCTTCGATTCCATGTGGAACTTTAAGTGATGAATCGCGAACATCCTTAGCCTTTTCACCGAAGATAGAGTTAAGGAGTTTGAATTCAGGAGTTGTTTCCTGTTCTGATTTTGGTGTTACTTTACCAACAAGTATGTCTCCAGAACGAACTTTTGCACCTACGCGAATAATACCTTCAGCATCAAGATTGTTGCGCATCTTTTCTGATACGTTTGGTACATCACGAGTAATCTTTTCCGGACCAAGCTTTGTTTCACGGATTTCTGTCTGGAATTCCTTGATATGAATAGAAGTATACATATCTTCTTTTACTACGCGCTTACTGATAAGAACGGCGTCTTCGTAGTTATAACCATTCCAAGGTACGAATCCTACAAGCAGGTTACGTCCAAGAGAAAGTTCTCCGTTAAATGTAGCTGGACCATCTGCAAGAACATCACCTTTCTTAACCTTGTCACCAACTCCAACTGTAGGTCTCTGATGGTAACAAGTATCCTGGTTAGTTCTCTGATATTTAAGAAGCTGATATTCATCAATATCGTTTGAACCATCAACTTTTACTTTAATAAGGTTGCTTTCTACCCAAATAACTTCACCGGCATGTTTAGCCTTAATAAGTACACCTGAGTCGTAAGCTGCTTTTCCTTCCATACCTGTTCCAACGTATGGAGGTTCTGGGAAGAGAAGTGGTACACCCTGACGCTGCATGTTACAACCCATGAGCGCACGGTTGGCATCATCGTGTTCAAGGAATGGTACGAGAGATGCTGATACAGAAATTACCTGACGTGGAGATACATCCATGTACTGTACATCTTTTACATCACGAGTTGAGTAATCTCCCTGGTGACGACAAGAAATCATGTCTGTTGGGAAAGAACCATCTTTTGACATTCCTTCTGTTACCTGACCTACATAGTACTTGTCTTCATCCATTGCTGACAGGTATTCAACTTCGTCAGTTGCTTTACCATTTACAATCTTGCGGAAAGGTGCTTCAAGGAATCCATAATCATTTACACGAGTATAGATTGCAAGAGAAACAATAAGACCAATATTTGGACCTTCAGGAGTTTCAATAGGACACATGCGTCCGTAATGTGTATAGTGTACATCACGAACTTCAAAGCCTGCTCTTTCACGAGAAAGACCACCAGGACCAAGTGCGTTAAGACGACGTTTATGTGTAAGTTCAGCCAGAGGGTTAATCTGATCCATGAACTGTGACAGCTGTGAAGAGCCAAAGAATTCCTTGATTTTACCAACGATAGGTTTGATAGAAATCAAATCCTGTGGTTTAAGTGTTTCAACTTCTTTAAGGTTCATTCTTTCCTTAGCAATTCTTTCCATATGGTTGAAGGCTGTCTTAAGAGAGTTAGTCATAAGTTCGCCAACAGAACGTATACGGCGGTTACCAAGGTGGTCAATATCATCAAGAATTTCGTTTCCTACATATACTTTAATAAGATGACGCATTGTATTGATGATGTCGCTCTTTACGAGTGTATGTGATTCAACTGGTTCTGAATAAATATCAAATTTTTTATTAAGCTTATAGCGACCTACGCGGCCAAGATCATAATGACGCTGATTGAAGAACATATTTTCGAGTTCAGCTTTTGCAGCTTCAGCAGCCATTGGTTCACCTGGGCGAAGAATAGAGAATACAGCAGTAAGAGCATCTTCAAGTGTTGGTTCTTCGTTTGATGCACCTTCCTTTGTAAACTTCATATCTTCTCTTTCGAAACAGTTAATGATGACCTGACTGTCGAGAGAAGGATTATGTTCGTTCTTGTCTCCGATTACCTGACGGGCATCGAATTTAATAACAGTGATTTCAGAGATATTCTGAGTGATAAGATCATCAACTTCATGCATGTGAAGTTTTTCACCTGCACGGAAGAGAATCTTTTCTTCTCCATCTTCTCCTGTAACTTTTACTGCTCTTGCAAGAACTTTATCAACAAGACTTTCTTTTTCAGCTGCTGATACAGTTACTTTTTCTGTAACGTAGAAACAGTCGATGATTTCTTCCCTTGTTGAGTATCCGAGTGCACGAAGGAAAATTGTACCAAGAACTTTCTTCTTGCGGTCAATTTTTGCGTAAATAAGATCTTTCTTTTGATCGATTTCAAATTCCAGCCATGTTCCATGGTAAGGAATGATACGAGAAGAATATACACCTTTTTCATGATTAAAGATTACACCAGGTGAACGGTGAATCTGTGATACTACAACGCGTTCAGCACCATTGATGATGAATGTACCGCGTTCTGTCATGAGTGGAATATCACCCATGTAGATATCTTTCTGGAGAATTGCAGCTGTGTCTTTAAAGCTGAGACTGATTCTGGCCTTAACAGGTACAGAATAAGTTAATCCCTTCTGTTTACACTGCAGCTCATTGAATTTCATGGCATCATAATCCAGCCAGTATGAATCATACTCGAGGGCCATGTTACCGTCTGCACTTTCAATTGGGAATGTTGATCTAAATGCTTCCTCAAGACCTTTATTTTCCAGAGGTTCATGGTTATCTAACTTGTCTTTCTGAAGGAAACTTTCATAGGATGACAACTGAATGTCGATGAGGCTCGGAATTTCCATGAAGTTCTGGATGTCTTTTCCGAAATACTGTCGGTTGATTACTTTGCTTTTAGCAAACATCAATTACTCCTGTGAGAGAACATTGCTGATAAAAATTGCTACATGACAAGTTTTTATGCATAACATACAGAAAAACAGGCACAGCACAATGATTTTCAGCTATCCGTTATAAACGGCAAAAAACGCTTACCTAAGGGACAGCGTTTATTTACGAAATTAAAGGGTTTATTATTACCCCTATTATACAGATAATGCCTACACCCAATGCAGATTCTAGAATTCTGCACTGAATGTAAGCAAATCAAAGAAATTATGCGGCATCTACCACATATTTCAGGCAATCCGGCATAACCGGGATTGACTTATTTTTTTGCAGCTTTAGCGCCAGCTTCTTCCATCTTCTTGATGAGGTCGTCAGCGTCAGCTTTAGAAACACCTTCTTTAAGTGTTGCTGGAGCACCTTCAACAAGTGCTTTAGCTTCACCAAGACCGAGTCCGAGAGCTTCTTTAACAGCCTTAATAACTGCGATCTTTTTAGCTGCATCGAATGATTCGAGTGTAACTGTAAATTCAGTCTGTTCTTCAGCTGCTGCACCGCCAGCTACTGCTGGACCTGCTGCTACTGCAACTGCTGCTGTAACGCCGAATTTTTCTTCCATTGCTTTTACGAGTTCTGAAGCTTCGAGAACTGTCATTGAAGCGATTGCTTCGAGGATCTGATCCTGTGTAATTGCTGCCATATTATCTTCTCCTGAATAGGCATGTTTAATCGTTTGATTAAACTCAATTTTAACTGCGGCAGTTACAAACTATAACTGTTTATCCGCAATTTATAATTTGTTGCAGGGACAGTCGACAGCTATGAAGCCTGACCCTGCTTCAACAAAAAGCTTTGACTAATCTTCTGATTAGTTGGCACCTTCTGCTGATTTTTTATCCACATAAGCCTGCAATGTTGCGGCGATTTTCTGTACTGGGCCGTTGATTGTAGACATGAGCATAGCGATAAGCTGTTTCTTTCCTGGAACCTTTGAATAAGCTTCGATTTTAGCTGCATCATAGATTTCGCCACCGATATATCCACCTTTTACAACAAGGTTTGGAGCATCTTTAGCAAAGTCGAAAAGAACTTTAGCAGATTCGTTACTATCTTCTTTAACCATTACAATAGCTGTAGGTCCTTTAAGATAGTCACCAACATTTTCAATCTTCATTTCTTCGAAAGCTACACGTGCAAAGTTGTACTTTACAACCTTCATTGGAGCTTCGTGTTCACGAAGTTTGTCGCGGAGAGCAGAAATCTGTTCTACTGTAAGACCACGATATTCTGTGAAAATGAAGTCGTTATAGTCAGCAAATGTTTTCTTTGTTTCTTCAATAGCTGCTGTTTTAGCAGGCTGAAGTGCTTTAGCCATGATTGCCATAGATTAAGCCTCCTCCTTAACGTTTACCCAAACACCAGGACCCATTGAAGAGCTTACTGATACTGAGCGTACGAAGTCAGCTTTTGCATCAGCTGGCTTTTTGCGGTCAAGTTCTGTAAGAAGAGTTGCTACGTTTTCTGCAACTTTTGCAGAATCCATTGAAACTTTACCTACAGCAATATGAATGATACCTTCTTTGTCAGCGCGGAATTCTGTACGACCTTTTTTGAGTTCGTTGATAGCACTAACGAGATCGTTTGTTACTGTACCAGTTTTTGGGTTTGGCATAAGACCACGACGACCAAGAACCATACCAAGACGACCTACATCTTTCATCATATCTGGAGTAGCAACTGCAACGTCAAAGTCGAGCCAGCCACCCTTTACTTTATCGATATATTCTGCAGCACCTGCATATGTAGCACCTGCATCCAGGGCTTCCTTAGCACGTTCTTCTGGACAGAATACAAGAACTTTCTTTTCTGCTGTAAACTGATTTGGGAAAACCAGTGTATCGCGGATTGTCTGTGACTTTCCGAGGCGGAGAGCAACATGAAGTTCAACTGTTTCATCGAATTTTACAAAGCTGATGTCTTTTACAGTTTTACAAGCTTCAGCAATTGTGTAGCTTTTCTGTGCATCATACTTTTTAAGAGCTTCAGCGTATTTTTTTCCGTGTTTCATTTTACTAAGCCTCCACTTCTACACCCATACTGCGAGCAGTACCGGCAATAATTTTCTTTGCAGCTTCTACATCGTTTGCATTAACATCAGGAAGTTTCTGAGTTGCAATTTCTGTAAGCTGAGCCTGTGTAAGCTTACCAACTTTATCACGAAGTGGGTTACCAGCACCCTTAGAAAGTCCCAGTGCCTTCTTAATAAGTACAGCTGCTGGAGGTGTCTTAAGGATAAATGTAAATGATTTGTCCTGGTAAACAGTGATGATTACAGGGATAATAAGTCCCTTTTCCATGTTCTTTGTTCTGTCATTGAACTGCTGAACAAACATTGGTGCTGAAACACCGTGTGGTCCAAGAGCAGGTCCGATAGGTGGGGCAGGAGTAGCTGCTCCTGCTGGACACTGCAATTTGATGACAGATGTTACCTTTTTTGTAGCCATTTTATAGCTCCCTTAATTGGTGTTGGACTAGGGGTTCAACGAAGCCCTGTCGCTAGCGAAATACCTTTGTCCAACGGACTTGTATTTCTTCCAAATATAGGAAAAGCCCTGCCTTAAAACAGAGCTGATTCTATGCTTACTAAATATAATTAGATAAATTTCTCAACCTGAAGGAGGTCAACTTCAACTGGTGTTGCACGACCGAAAATCTGTACTGTAACACGAAGTTTACCCTTAACAGCATCGATTTCTTCAACAGCTCCAGAGAATGAAGCGAAAGGACCATCAGTAATCTTAACCTGATCACCAACAGCATAATTCTGCTTAACGCGAACAGTTTTTTCACCTTTAATCTCGCCTGACTTAAGAAGAAGGTTTTTTGCTTCTTCTGATGAAATCGGACGTGGTCTTTCAAGAGGACTAGTTCCAACAAAACCTGTTACACCCTGGATACGGCGAATCTTTCCACAAATATCTTTCCATCCAAGTTCCGGAAGATCCATTTCCAGCATAATGTAGCCAGGAAGAATAAGATTCTTTCTTACTTTCTTTTTGTTATCTTTGATTTCAACAACTTCTTCTTCAGGAACTTTTACATCACAGATGATTTCCGGATTAAAATCACCAGAATCAAGCATCTGACGGATTGTACGATCAATCTTCTTTTCGTAGCCTGTGTAAGTATGAACGATATACCAGTTTTTAGACATTACTTAACCCCGTTTTACTTATGCAGCTGGGAAAAGAAGTCCATAACCAGCAGAAAAGAGAACATCAAATGCACCGAGAATTGCAGCAATAATTACTGTAGAAATAACTACAACTTTTACAGAAGCAATTACATCTTCCCGTGTAGGCCAAACAACTTTTCTGAGTTCAGCAACACATTCCTTAAAAAATCCTGTTCCCTTTGCCATAAAAATCCTCAATCTATAATTTTTCTTAAATACAGGCCGGGCAAGACTCGAACTCGCGACAGACGGTTTTGGAGACCGTTGCTCTACCAACTGAACTACCGACCTAAATATATTCAACTGCTGAATACTCAGCAGCAGATATAAAATGTTGTACGGCTATTTTATTTAGCCAGGCAAGAATTATTTTGCCTTACATTCTTTGTGCAAAATTTCTTTACGACAGAATGGACAATACTTGTTCTTTTCAAGCTTACCAGTAATATTCTTACGGTTTTTTGTTGTAGTGTAGTTTTTGCGTTTGCATTCTGTGCACTGAAGAGCAATAATATCAATTGCAGTCTTTTTCTTGCTACCCATTTATATTCTCCTAAAAAAATATTCGTTAAAAAAGCCTTTTAAGCTCTTGAGCGGAATCGGACCGCTGACCTCATCGTTACCAACGATGTGCTCTGCCAACTGAGCTACAAGAGCGGGTCACAATGATGTGTTTTAGAACTTTAAAGAGTTATGCGGTTTTAGTCAAGAGTAAAAAGAATTTATTTCGCGATATTATAGTATTTTAATAAATTTTATGCTAGATTTTTATTACCAATTCCTAAAGAATTTTTCAGAGGCTTTTACAATGAATATGGATAATCTTATCAACAATATTCTTGATTCATATAAAGAATTAGGCGGTATCAACGCAGCCGGCTTTAACAGTTTTCCAAACCGTGAAAACGTTGTTATTGTCTTAAATGATCTGCAAAGCCTAGTTTTTCCAGGATACAGAACGGCAGAAGATATTGATGAGACAAATCTCCGCTATATTACTGGACAACGGGTTAACCGAATCGTCACCATTCTTACAAAAGAAATTCAAAAAGCCCTTATTTATGAAGTAACACTCCACTCAAATGACGGACAGCCTGGAGGCGTTTCTCAGTCCCATTGTTTCGGACTGGCAGAAAAAACTGCGTTAGCCCTGATTGAAGCTATTCCTTCATTAAGAAAAACAATTCAAACTGATGTAATTGCAGCCTTTAACGGAGATCCGGCAGCAAAGAGCAATGAAGAAGTAATCGTTTCATACCCGGGTCTTGAAGCTATCATTATTTACAGACTGGCCCATTTCCTATTTACCTGCGGAGTTCCTGTAATTCCAAGAATCATGACTGAATACAGTCATTCTAAAACTGGAATTGACATTCATCCGGGAGCTACTATTGGCGAAAGCTTTTTCATAGATCACGGAACTGGTGTTGTAGTAGGTGAAACAACTGTTATTGGAAAAAATGTAAAACTTTATCAGGGCGTAACACTGGGAGCTTTAAGCGTAAAGAAAAATCTTCAGAATAAAAAAAGACATCCAACAATAGAAGATGATGTTACAATCTATGCCAATGCCACAATTCTTGGTGGTGACACCGTAATTGGAAAAGGTGCTGTTATAGGCGGCAACACATGGATTACCTCATCCGTTAAGGCAGGCACTGTAGTTAACCAGTAAACAAAAAACAGTGCGTAAATATCAGAGCCATGGAAAAAGGTGTTTAAAAAAATAACAGGGACCCCCACAAGCAACGCTTCCAGGAGCCCCTGCCGTCCAGCAAGCTGGACATCGGTGAGAGTTTATCAGCTTTTTTACAAGCTAGGATTATATTACTCTGACACCTCAAAAATGACAAGCAAGGTATGGAAAAAGAACGTATTTTTTTACATAAAAATCTGTTTTATATTGACGACACTATAGTCCAATAACTATTTTCTAACCGGAGAAAACATGGCAAAAAAGAAAGTTTCTATAATTTATAAATGTTCTGGTTGCGGCTATTCACAGCCTGCATGGCTTGGAAGATGTCCTGAGTGCGGAGAATGGAATACATTTGAAGAATGCATATCAGATCCGAATTCAACTGCAGCTGCCTTTGGAAAAACAGCCTCAGAAATTGTAAAACCCCTCCCTCTTTCTTCCATATCCGCTCAGGAGAATTCCAGATTTGTTACAGGCATTGATGAATTCGACAGAGTCCTTGGTGGCGGTGCCATGAAACGAAGTGCCATTCTTATTGGCGGTGAGCCGGGCATAGGAAAAAGTACTCTGATGATTCAGACAGCTGCTGCACTGGCATCAAAATCAGGCAGTTCAAGAATCCTCTACATTTCCGGAGAAGAAAGTGCCGGCCAGATTAAAAGCCGGGCAGACAGATTAAAATTAAGCGTGGATGGAATTGAAATTCTATGTACATTACGGCTTGAAGATATAAAAGAAGCCTTAAACTCCCTGAATCCGACATTTGTGATTGTTGACTCAATTCAGACTGTTTATTCTGTTGAAGCAGGAATTGTTCCAGGAACTGTCAATCAACTTAAATACTGTGCCAATGAGCTTATTAGCTGGGTAAAAGAAAGGGATAGCGTTCTGATTATGTCTGCCCATGTTACAAAAGAAGGAACTATTGCTGGTCCTAAGAGTCTTGAACACATGGTCGACACAGTAATCAGTTTTGAGCGCAATGATGATGAAGTACGTTTTTTAAGGGCAAACAAAAACAGATTCGGTTCAGTTGATGAACTGGGGATTTTTGCCATGACGGAAACTGGGCTTGAAGGAATCGGTGACCCAAGCACCATGTTCATCACAAAGAGATCAGGTGAAATTCCTGCCGGTATTGCGAACACTGCAGTTTTTGAAGGCAGCCGTGCATTCCTGGTAGAAATTCAAGCACTGACAGTTCCTGCAAAATCCAGCATAAGCAGGGTATATTCTGACAAAATCGACCAGGCCAGAGTTGCCAGAGTTGCAGCTGTTCTTGAAAAAAAGACCGGGCTCCACTTTTCAGATCAAGACCTTTACATAAATGTTGCAGGGGGCGTTAAGCTTTCTGAAAGTTCCATTGACGCAGCTCTTGCTGCAGCATTATATTCCGCCCGCACAGACCTTCCTCTTAGAGAAAAAACAGTCATTACAGGTGAACTTTCCCTGGCTGGCGAAATCCGTCCTGTAACAAGACTTAAACAGAGGATCAAAACTGCCAGAGACTTAGGATTTTCAACAGTTTTTGCCCCGGAAGAAGGAGCTGATGCCCTTAAGGTAGGTACTGTAAAAGATTTAATAAGGCATCTGTTCGGGACACCAGGATCGGCAAACTAACCGGCAAGTGCCTCTACCGGATCAAGGCGGGATGCTTTAACAGCAGGACTCAATCCGAATAATATCCCTACAAAAACAGAAAACACAAAAGCAACAACGCAGGCCGACAGATTAACAGCAAAGGACTGTCCCCGGATATATTCCACTGCAAAACTTAAAGCCAGCCCAAGTCCTACTCCAATAAAGCCCCCCAGCAGAGTAATACTGGCACTTTCTACAAGAAACTGACGGCAAATGGCTAAAGGACTTGCTCCCAGGGCCTTACGGATTCCAATTTCCTGCCTGCGCTCCGTAACTGTAACAATCATAATGTTCATAATTCCAATGCCCCCAACCAGCAGAGAAATTGCGGCAATTCCTGAAAGCATCAGCGAAATCATAGCTGTAATTTCGCTCATCTGGTCAATCATAGTCTGCATCGAAACAATACGTACAGCACCTTCCGTTCCTGATTTTTTGTTCGTGTAATTAGTCACATCAGTTACAATCTGTGTACAGTTTGAAGGACTCATAGCCTGAATCATGATTGTGTCAGCAGTAGGATTTGGTTTGATTTTTTTTGAATAGAATCCCCGGGGTACGTAAATTCCTGTTGTAGAACTTTCCATGCCGGAGCTCTGTTCCTTCAATACTCCGCAAATAGTAAAGCTGAAGGGCACTTTATCTGTAACAACCATGAGAGTTTTACCTACTGCATTACCATCCGGAAACAGTGAACTTGCAACTTCACTACCGATAATCATTTTCTGACTTCCAGTAAACTCATCCGTAATATTAAAGTAACTTCCGTAATCAAGGCCCAGACCGTACATTTCCAGATAACCGCTTTCAATCGCAGTGGCACTGGAACTAACGCTTGTTTCTCCAAAGCTGGCAGTTACAGAAAAATTATTTTTATACCAGACTTTTTTTACGTGATCTATATTGTTGAAGAGTTCTGTACGAAAGGCTTCATCAAATTTCAGGTTTACAGCATCCCTGTTACGCCTCATAAAACCACCGGCACTGATGCTTACAATGTCGAGACCTGATGAACCGAAAGTTTTTTCAATCTCTTTTGTTGAAGAAGAGCCTAGACTTGTAATGATAATTACGCTGGCAACACCAATAATAACACCCAGAAGTGAAAGCACTGTGCGAGTCTTGCTGCGGGAGAAATTTTTAAGTGCATCAATAAAATCTTCTGTCATTTCTGCATTGCCTCACTAAAGGAAATTGGTTCCTGAAATACATCCCTCTGAATAAGTCCATCAAGAATATGTACACATCGTCTTGCTGCCGCCCCAATACGCGGGTCATGAGTTACGATTACAATCGTAGTTCCAGTCTGATTTATCTGGCCAAAAAGTTCCAGAACCTGGCGGCCTGTAGTACTGTCCAGAGCCCCTGTAGGTTCATCCGCCAGAATAATTTTTGGCTGAGTTACAGTTGCCCTTGCAATAGCAACCCTCTGCTTCTGACCTCCTGAAAGCTCATTTGGAAGATGATTAATTCTGTCAGAGAGCCCCATTTTTTCCAGGGAAGCAAGAGCCATGTCTTTTCGAAGCGACTTTTCTATTCCCTGATATCGTAAAGGAAGCATTGTGTTTTCAAGGACTGTCATTGATGGCAAAAGGTGATACTGCTGAAAAACAAAACCAATCGTCTTGTTCCGCAGCACAGCAAGTTCCTGTTCTGTCATAAGGGCAGTTTCTTTTCCACCGATTTTTACAATGCCACCAGTTGGTCTGTCCAGACAGCCGATCATATTCATGCAGGTGGACTTACCTGAACCTGAAGGCCCCATGATGGCACAGAATTCCCCCTGCTCCACTGAAAAACTGATTCCACGAAGAGCGTGAACCTGTTCTTTGCCCATAGAGTAAACTTTTGTAACATCGTTCATTATGATTATAGGTTCAGACATTGTAATTCCTTTTCCAACCGGTCGTTACAGCCTTATTATCTGCAAAGCCTCTTCTCAACTATCATCTGCCAGGCATACCGCCAAAGCCTCCAGGAATTCCTCCCTTAGGGGGGCTGTTGTTCTGTGAAGAAGATTTTCCTTTAGTTGTCGTCTTCATTCGGCCACTTTTTCCGGCAGAACTCTGAGCTTTAAGAATTTCGCCTCCCTTAAGCCCGCTTTTTATATTTACATAATCTGCAGTATAAGGTTCAACTTCTACTTCGACCTTTGTTGTTTTTCCACCCCGTTCCACAACTTCTGCAAATGCTTTTCCCTGCTGATGTCCAATGGCATAACGTTCAACGACAAGTTTCGATTCCGATTCAGTAATATAAATTTTTCCTGTAAAACTGAAATTTGGAAGAACCCCCTCCGGAACATTGTCGATCCGTACTTTTGCATTTACAACTGTTGCACCACGGCTTGTAACTTCCCCAATGGCAGGATAGCTTACAAGATATCCGTCTACAGTTCCTGAGTATGCTGGAAATGTAAATACAACTTTCTGCCCCGGCTTAAGCTTCTGAACATCAGTTTCTGCAACTTCCACATCAGCAGTCAGATAACTTGTATCTACAAGAGTTCCAATAGAATCCTTCGCTTCCAGATAGTCACCAGGATCTACGTCCAGACTGGCAATAATTCCGTCAAAAGTAGCTACGATTTTTCTGTCATTAACCTTCTGCACCAGAGATTTTCTGTGAGTCTGCATAAGGTTGATTTTTCCACTTGTCTGATTTTGACGAGCTACAGATATTTCATAATCAAGATTCGCCAGATTATAAAGCTGTTCTGAATCATCAAGCTGAACAATAAGATCTCCTGCTTTTACAGAATCCCCTTCTTTTTTATACACTCCAACTACTGTCCCGTCGTTAAGAGATTTTAGGGTCTGACTTTTAGCTGCACTGACAGTTCCTGCTATTTCTATTACATTTTCGTATGTTTCATTACGAACCTTGTAAAACACCTGCTCTGATTTTTTTGAAGATGAAACAATTTTTTTTGCTCCCCAAATCATTACAAAGAGAAGTACAACGCCGGCAGCAACGCCCAATGCAATTTTCTGTTTTTTTGTAAGTTTTTTGAAAAGGTTCTGGATTTTAGTTTTTAATATCATTTATTTTCACCTTCCCGGAACATAATTTTAATTTCGTTGTTGTAGATTAAAAGGTCGATGGCATTCATCATAATGTTCAGTTCGGCCTTTTCCCTGTTGTTTTTTGCATCAAGCCAGTCATTTTCTGTAACAATTCCCTGCTCCAGCCATTTTTCCATATCAGCTTCCAGTTTCTGGTACATATCAAGTTCTTCTTTATAGGACCGTTTTGCCCACTTAATATCGTGAATGGAACTGATTTTTGAAAGCACTGTTTTTTCATAATCATCCTGAGCATTATGAAGTGCAATTTCTTCAAGACTAGAGTCGATTGTATCCTGTTTAACCTGCAGCTTTGAAAGACGGTACTGCTGTGGATTTATGCCAAGTGAAAACTGAAAATAAGGATTGTCGTTTTTCTTTCCATTTGATGAATCGGAATCAAAAATTCTGTTACCTGTAGGCACATAAGCTCCGGCACTGGCAGTTAAACCTTTCCAGCCAAGGGTCAGCTTTCCGCCGGCATCATCCTGACCTGAAAAAGATGAATTAAATTTATATTCACCTGCAGCTGTTAAAGACACATCAACATCTGCCTGTCGCTTTAAATCACCGATATACTTGTTCCAGCGGGCAGATTCTGACTTTACATAATCTTCCTGATCATAATCAAAAATTCTTTCTTCTTTTACCTCTGGAATTTTCGAAGGCAGAAAGACCAGGGCTTCCTTATAGCTGTCTTCTGGATTTGAAGAATTTCTTGAATATTCCAGACCGCACTTCATGGCAAAAATTGCCGTTTCCCGCTCAAACAAAAGCTGTTGTTCCATCACCTGGCGACGGTCACTCTGTACTTTTAGAAATGCCTGTCTGTATTTAGCTGAAGTTTTACTGTAGCCCTGAGTTTCCAGAACCCGAAGATCCAGCTGATCATCATAAAGACTGCTTCTTACTGAATGAATTGAAAGAGCATAGTTATAAAGCTTTTTAAGTGCTTCATAAAATTCTTTTTCCGAAGTAAGTGCCCTTTCTTTTACATCCCGCTGAGCTTCTGTAAATGTCCTCTCCGCTTCCAGAAGTTCTACCTTACGCTGCTTTGAAGCCCCGGAAACAATTCCAGCAGAAACTGAAAAAGAACCGCCGTTTACTGTTTTAGAATTATCTTCACTGTCTATTGTATATGGTAAAGAAAGAGTAACAGAACCGTCATTAAGAGCCGGAATATCTACCTCCGCAGAAGGATTCATTGTAATTTTAGAATTATTATCTGCATCTGTCGAAAAGGACACGTTTCCTGAAGAAAGAACAACGTTAATTCCCTTTTTGATTTTAGTTGAATCGAAATCAATGGCCTTAGACCTGGCAGTGAGGATAGCCCTTTTTAACTCCAGATCATTTTCCAGCCATCCGGACAGAAGTGAGGAAAGTCTGTCTGAGGAATTTGAGGAAATATCCTGTGGTGAGGAAGATACTTCTTCAGCAGCTACAGGCAAAACAGTTCCTGCACTAAAACAAAGAAGGGCAAAAATTATGCCTGCTGTCTTTACGTTAAAACTGATTCTCATACTTTAACTATACAATTTTAATTCCACTGAATTTTTAAAAACTATTGAATAAAAGATAAGAGTTTTCTTAATAAAACTGTCTTCGTTAAAATTTCTGAATAAGATCCATAACTACAGGCTTTAAAATTTCTCCTGCCCTAACAGCAATCTGACCACCGGCAATAAATGTTCCTGCAGCACTTCCAAGTGAAGAAAACAGAAAAACAAGAAGGACCCGAAGCACCCTGTTTTTGTAAACCCCTTTTACGTTAAGATCATCCTGCAGTGTTTCAAGGTCACTTACCTTTGGCTTACAAACAGCCGCCTGAACAATCCCCGACAAAAATCCTACACCCACCAGAGGACAAAGACTTGTCAAAGGAGCCCCCACAAAAGAAGTAATCACTGTTAGAGGATGTCCAAAGGCAATAACAGTAGCAGCTGCTGCCAGAAGAGAATTCCAGATAACCCATGCTCCGATTAATGGCTTACCTTCATTTACCCCGCCGAAATAATATCCTGAAACAATAAGTGCAATAATCACCACTGGAATTAACCATCCTGCAATTTTTGCAATGCTTATACCGGCTGGAACTGTGTCAATTTCTGTTACATCAGCATCAGCTTCCCCTGCTGCCAGCTTCTGAAGGAACGACTCTACCCCTGGAAGATGCCCTGCCCCAAGAACAGCAAGAGTTTTTTTACCCTGACACTGCCAGATTTTGCTTGCCAGATATCTGTCTCTCTCATCAATAAGCACCTGCTTTACCACAGGCATGTATTCCGAAAGCTCTTTCATCATTGAGTCCATTTCGCTGCGGTTTTTCAGGTTTTCAATCTGTTCTTCGCTGATTTCTTCTTTATCAAAGGCACTGGCAAAAAGAGCCGAAAGTAATTTGCATTTTCCCCACAAAGAGTTTACAGCCCAGGCTCTGCGTAAAGTTGTCTGAATTGAACGATCAACCATTGCTACAGGAATGTTCAGCTCATGAGCCACCGCATCAGCCGCACGCATTTCGTCTCCCGGCTTTACACCTACATTTTTTCCCATACGCCGCTGAAACCCGGAAAGAACCAGGTTCGCAAGAAGAAGAAACCCCTGCTTGTTTTTTAGAACTTTTATGATATCCAGATTTTTCCAGCTTTCAGGATTGTTAAGAGACTTATATCTCCCTTCGTCCAGCTCAATCGCTACGCAGTCTGGTTTTTTATCCTGAACAGCCTTTTTTACTTCCTCGCAGCTTTCCTGTGAAATATGTGCTGTTCCGATTAAGATGATTTCTCTTTCACCAAAAACGAAACTTTTTTCTGTCTGACTCATTTTATTTTTTTCCTTCTGTAGCCCACTGAGCCATTCTGTATTCAAAGAACATAGGGCTCTGCATTTCTGTAATTTCATTATAATATTTATGGGCAAGACTGTCTTTGTTTGTTAATTCATAATAAAGGGCGAGATAAAACAGATAACGGCCTTTTTTTGTACGGCTTGTTTCTTTCTGAATATTAGTTGCAACGTCAGCATCCCCGCCCCTGTCGTGATACATTCTTACAAGTTTATATTCCAGCCCCTGCCTGTTAGGAAGCTTCTTCATAAGGCCTTCCGTAAACTGACGCATTTCCTGGGTTTTTCCACGTTTGTACATACAGGCACAAATCATCATTTTATAGGACAGGCTGTCCGGATTCTTTTTAAGGGCTTCTTCAAAGGCTTTCTGCGATTCTTCCCAGTTTCCTTTTCCCCAGGCAAACATCCCCAATGATTCATAGGCATAATAATATTTTGGATTTTTTTCTACGACTTTGCGGTAATAATCCAGGGCAAGATCAGTCTTATCCTGTTCATCATAAAGACCTGCCAGATATGCATATCCCAGAAAGTAATCCGGCTCCAGAGACACAGCTTTTTTCCAGCACTCCTCCGCCCCTTTGTAGTCACCGGCATAACGGCTGTAAGTACCATAATCAAACCAGAAATCAGTATTGGACGGATCGTATTTTATGGCTTTTTTTACATATTCAATGGCAACCTTATACTGATTATTTTCTGCAGCATATTTTGCAAGATAAGCATTTGCCTGAGGGTTTTCAGGTTCAAGGGCAATAAGTTTGTTGAAAGCATCCTTTGCATCCTTATCTTTTTCCATATAGTAAGACATTTTTGCAAACCCGAACAAGGCTTCTGTGTTTTCACTTTCTCTTGTGAGAGCTTTTTTGTAATAATCCCTAGCATTTCTCCAGTGTTTTTTGAGAGCCTGTTCATCCCCCAGTTCAATATTTGCACTTACATTATTCGGATCGATTGTGATGATTTTTTTTATAAGCTGATATTTCTTTCCGTTATCACCTTTTCGCTTTGCTACCATTACATTTATTTCCAGAACATCCACACTATCCGGATTCTTTGCAAGGAGTGATTCAGCAAGGGCCTGTGCTTCATTTGTTTTTCCGGCAGAAAGTAAAAGTGAACTTTTAAGACACATCATGTCTGTATCATCTTTTAAGGCCTCTGGTATTTTATCATAAAGAGCAAGAGCCTGTTCCAAAGTACCGGTTTCCAGTACCTGGCTCAATTTCTGCACAAACTGAACTTCAGCAGCAGAGTTCTGGGCAACAGCTACAGGAACACATACAGCCGAAATAAAAAGCACCACGGCAACAATAATTACAGTTCTTTTTTGAAATAAGTTTTTCATTTTTATCCTCATTGAATCGGTCGCTATGTTTTGCTAAACTGATGGAAATGTCAAAACATCCTTTCAGAAAAGCACTGGGGCTTACAACCCTCTACAGCATTATTATTATCGGTATTTTTGTTCTTCAATTTAGAAACGAATCAGTTATTTTACGAAATATCGGTCTTTTACGTATGTCTGTAGCTCAAACCCAAGAATCTGACGGTACAATGTCCTTAAAAAACAATGTTTCTGTTTCTTTTAAAGGTATTTCCTTTGCTGCTGATGATGTTCATCCGGCTCTTCTGACAGTAAGTGACTCAACCACTCCAAAGCCACTTATTCTTCTTTCCTGGGAACAGCCTGGACCACAGTCATTTAAATTCAATTTTACCCATGACACATCCCTGACATTTTCTGTAAATGATGCCTCCTCAAAGGCCTCCCTTTCCATTTCAGCATCCTTGCCGGATAATGGAAAATCTCTTTCACTTTTCTACAAACCTGTATCAGGATTCTCAGTATCAGAACAAACTAAAACAAGACAGCTTTTAAGCTCTAAAAACACATCATACACAATGTCTGCCGCAGAAATCAAAGACAACATCATTATGTTTACAAGAGCATCAAACCTCGCTTCATACACAAGATTTGATCCTTCAAAAACATTCACATTTGCTGCAATTCCTTCCGACTCAGAAACAGCAACTGCAGCAGCTTATGATGCAACCATCAAAAAATACAGGGCATCAGTTATTTCCCTTACAACAACAGCTATGGCAGATGCATCTACAATTTCCGAAAGTGCCGTTGCTGCATACATCGCCGAAATGACTTCCCTGGGAAAATACACAGAGGCTGTTGAATCAGTTCCAGATTCCTTCAAAAAAGGACAGCGCCGGTCTTATTTTACAGCACCGTTCTTTAACTCCCTTAAAGCCATGAATTCAAGTCTTGTTATGGCTAACGACAATATGGCATCCATGGTTAAAAATGCCGTTTCCAGCCGTTCTCTTGACATCTTTGCCGTTACTAACATCAGTGACTATATCTTGAGGGCTCCTGATTCTACAGTAATTACAAAGCTTCTCAACATTCCGGCTGAAACAGAAAACTTTACTCCAACTCTTTCTCAAGCCACCGGTATTTTAAGAACATATACAAAACTTGCAGAAAAAGGCTCATCTTATGCTGGAATCCTTGCTCCTGTCGCTGAAGAGTGCGTCAAGTCCATTGCCGCTTCATGTACAATTTCTTCTGATAACCTGACATTAAAAATTGAGGACAGAATTGCTGATTTCCGTCAGTCTGTTGAAACAGGTGTTGTTCTTCTTGAATACGGTAAGCTTACTGCCCGACAGGATTACTGCAATGGCGGCTATATGATAGTAAATACAGCATTTGCCCTTAATCAGAACAGCGACCTGCGTACAATTGCAGAGCTTTATCCTGTACTTGTTCCATCAAATACTGCTTTCCCAAGGGCACTTTTAGTTAAGAACGGCTCATCTCCAGTTTGGGCATGGACTTGTGCATCAAATATTCTATATTCTGAATCTGAAGATAATACAGCAACAATTACAGTTTCATTCAAACCGGGTGACACACACTATGTCATTCTCAACGGAATCAAGCCGTTTACAGGAATCGAAATCTACGGTCTTTCTTTCCATACTGATTCCAGATTTGAATCATACAACTCATCCGGATATGTATATGATGAAGCAACCCATACACTGTTCCTTAAATCAAGACATAAAGTTACCAACGAAAAAATTAAACTTTATTTCGGAAAGTCTGCCTCTTCTAAACCTGTAGAAAAGAAAACAGAGGCTGTACAATCTGCACCACAAACTGCAACTACTGCAGCAGAAACAAAGCCTTCTTCATCCTCTGAATACACAGCAATTCCAGAAACAACAGAAGAATAGCTTCCTTAGTTTTACTTTTTCAAGTCAAGACTCAAAAATTAATTTTTCATAATTTTTATTATTTTTTTGATAAAATTTGACCTTTATGTGATATACTCATTTAACTATCTATTGATAATTTGGCGGGTGAAACTGTGAACAAACGCGATTTTCCAAAGATTCATTTTTATGATCAGGACTTTGTAGACATTTATGATAAAACCTGGAACTGGCTGACAAATTTCTGGCTTAATCCAAAAAATCAGGAAAATGATACTGATGGTTATTTCATTTATCATAACAGCGACAGTCCTGCTTCTGTCGAAGTACCTGTAATTGATCAGTTTGAGTCTATTTTTTCTTCATTCTTTCTCGTTTATTCCAATAGAAACTACCCTGCTAATCAGAATTTAGACTATTTCTACTCAAAACAGGAACCAAACGGGGCGATCCGCTGTAAATACAATTTAAAAACAGGTGAACCTATCTTCGATAAAGACAATCCTGAAGCAATAGGTCTTCCTCTCTTTGCATGGGCTGAATTCAACCTTTATCACAAATCGGCAAACAAACGCCGCATCAAGGAAGTAATGCCTGTTCTCCAGAAATACATGGAATGGGTTGATGCCACATACAAACAGGAAAATGGCCTTTACAGTGCTCCAATGCAGTCCAGTACAATGTTTAATTCACCACGTAAGGACTGTTATTACCCTATAGATTTTAATGCTGCACTTGCAATTAACTGTGCCCACATGTCAGCCCTGGGAGACATTCTTAACGACAAAGAACTAAGCTTTCAGTATAAAAGGGCATATTTCTCTCTTAAAACAAGAATCAACACAATGATGTGGGATAATGAGACAGGTTTTTATCACGACCTTAACAAGGATGAAGAACGTCTTCCACAGAAAACAATTGCCGGTTTCTGGCCTCTGCTTGCAGAAATTCCAAATGCTGACAAAGCTGATGCTCTCATTGATCATCTTTCAAACCCGACAACCTTCGGTACAGATCATCCTTTCCCGACATTAAGTGCTGACAGCCCGAATTTTAGTGAAGATGGTGACGGATTTAAGGGTTCTGTATTCCCTGCATTTAACTTTATGATTATTAAAGGCCTTGAAAAATACCAGAGATACGACCTTGCTCGTGAATGTTCAATCAGACACCTTTACTATATTCTCGAAGGTTTACAGCCTGCCGATGGAAAAAAAGGTGACATGTACGAAGCTTACAAACCTTGTAAAGAAGGAAAGGCTGTTATGCCATCCAATGAAGACTTCCCAAAAGTTCGCTACCTGCAGACAGTGGGACTTTCAACTATCGCTTTGATGATTGAAAATGTTATTGGACTTTCCATCAGTCTTCCACGAAAAACCGTTGACTGGATTATTCCTAACCTTGAAATAATGGGTATCGAAAAGCTTTCCCTCAAAAGAAACCTTATTACAATCCTTTCCAACCAGTCACCTCGCGGTTGGGAAATCCAGATGGAAAGCGAAAAACTTTATTACTTTACAATCAATATTCTTGATCATAAGAAAAAAACACTTCCAATCCCAAGCGGAAAGTGTTCAATGCTTATTGATAAACTGTAATTAAAGAAAACACACTGTCCATAAAAATAGAGCCTGGCAAATGATTTGTCAGGCTCTTTTAATTTATACAAACAGCGGTGGTTGAGCTCGTCGAAACTACAGCTGTTTGTATTTTTATTGCAATTACTATTCTGACTTCTTTCCAAGCTTATCAGTAACTGAAGCAAGATTATTTACCATAAGGATTGGCTGACGT
>JAZQNJ010000060.1:0-3874 GCA_045627285.1 Treponema sp.
TTGAGCCTGTCGAAACTACCGCTGTTTGTGTTTTAATCCTTGTATGTTTCAGAAATCATTTCCAGCTCTGAACGGTGATTTACAAACACCTCAGCCAGCTGAGGATCAAAATGTTTCCCGCTTGATTCTTTTATGATTTCAATAGCCTTATCAATAGGGAACGGGTCCTTATAGCATCTTGGAGAAACCAGGGCGTCAAATACATCAGCCAGTGCCATGATTCTGGCACTTAATGGAATCTCTTCACCTTTAATTCCCTTTGGATATCCTGTTCCATCCCATTTTTCGTGATGTCCTTCTGCAATTTCAGTAGCAACAGTGATATATTCTTCATCACCAGAATTTCCAAGAACATCCCTGATGATTTTGCCACCCTCAAGTGAATGTCGTTTTATCTGGTAGAATTCTTCATCAGTAAGCTTTCCGTTTTTCTTCAAGATGCTGTCTGGTACAACAATTTTTCCGATATCATGCATTGGAGCTGATTTAGCCAGTAACTCCCTGAAGTGATCTGTTAATGTGTCACTGTATAGACCTGCTTTTTGGGCTTTTTCTGCCAGGAGCTTTACATATTCCCGTGTCCGCATAATGTGATGTCCTGTATCACTGTCACGGTTTTCTACCAGGTTTGAAAGGCTGATGATTGTATTGTTTTGAATTTCGATGATTTTTGTGTTCTGAGTTTGAAGTGCATTTGCCTGTGTAATTACTTTGTGTTCCAGAAGGTCTTCAGTTAATTCTGTAATGTAAGAAAAAATAAGAATGAGCAGAAAAATTACCATTACAGAAACAGAAATATTAATCGATTTTAAAATCAAAACCCAGGTGTAAGAAATCGGGCTGTGAGGGGTGATGTATAAACTTAAAACAGCAATAACTATGTAGAGCAGTGTAAGTAATGCACCAGCCGGAAGCTGAAACTTAATTTTTTTACCCATCAGCAGGAAGGGAAGAAGTCCGATTATGAGAATAAGATACTGAAATGAAGACTCTGCACCTGTAAACCAGATTGCCAGAATTTGATGAGTCACAACTTCAACAATTGCCAGTGCAAATGGAATTACGATGCCTTTATCTTTTGCGATTAAAAAGAATGAAGTTGCAAAAAACAAAACGCTCCCTATGTTAAAAAACACCATAAAATAAATGTTCAGGTGGTAAAAAACAATAAGAATGAAGGTATGATATAGTAATGCAAAAGCGGTAACAACCAGGGCAACAAATTTTGATCGCAGTTCAGAGGAAAGCCATTTCTGCAGAAAAGAATCAATCATAAATATTTCTCCATAATAAAATTTTAACACAAAAAATAAATATTGCTGAAAATAATCTGTTAGGATTTTCTCTGTGCCGGAGACAGTGAAGGAAAAAGGGAAAAATTCCGAAGTAAACGTCATTATCCGGGCTTTTAATCACTCTTATTTATCTTTTAAACAAAAAATGTTAATATCTTTGTCAGAATTTACATAAAAATCCGCAATGAGGCGGTATAAGAGGAAGATAATGATCAACGTTCCAGAACTTTTTGGCAGCATGGTTTTTAACGAAACAGAAATGAAAAACAGGCTTTCAAAAACAAGCTACAAGGCACTCAAAGAAACTATGCAGAAGGGTGTTCCTCTTGAACTGGGAGTTGCCAATGAAGTAGCTGAAGCAATGAAGGACTGGGCAATTTCAAAAGGTGCAACTCACTACAGCCACTGGTTTCAGCCCCTTACAGGTATTACTGCAGAAAAACACGATAGCTTTTTGACACCTGCAGAGGAAGGAAAGATCATTATGTCCTTCAGCGGAAAAGAGCTTATTAAGGGTGAACCTGATGCTTCTTCTTTTCCGAACGGGGGAAAGCGTTCAACTTTCGAAGCCCGTGGTTACACAGTCTGGGATCCAACATCATATCCTTTCGTAAAAGATCATACCCTCTGTATTCCTACAGCATTTTTCTCATACACAGGAGAAGCTCTGGACAAAAAAACACCGCTTCTTCGTTCCATGGAAAGCCTTAACGAACAGTCTCTCCGCGTCCTCAAGCTTTTTGGAAACCCTGCATCCCACGTTACAACAACAATGGGACCTGAACAGGAGTACTTTCTTGTAGATGAAAAGCTTTACTCTCAGCGCAAAGACCTTAAAATGACAGGTCGCACACTTTTTGGTGCAAAACCTGTAAAAGGTCAGGAGATGGATGACCAGTATTTTGCGGCAATCAAGCCTCGTGTAATAAAATACATGGAAGACTTAAATGAAGAACTGTGGAAACTTGGAATTTACTGTAAAACAGAACATAACGAAGCTGCTCCAGCCCAGCATGAAATGGCACCGATCTTTACAACTTCAAACCTGGCAGCCGACCAGAATCAGCTCACAATGGAAATTATGAAGAAGGTTGCACGTAAACACGGCCTTATCTGCCTCCTTCACGAAAAACCATTTGAAGGCGTAAATGGTTCAGGAAAGCACAACAACTGGTCAATTGCCACAGACAAAGGAGAAAATCTCTTTGCACCAGGTAAAACTCCGCAGGAGAATGCACAGTTCCTTTTGTTCCTTACAGCCGTAATCAAAGCTGTTGATGACCACCAGGACCTTCTTCGTGCCATTGTTGCCAGTGCCGGAAACGATCATCGCCTCGGTGCTAATGAAGCTCCTCCTGCCATCATGTCAATTTATGTGGGAGATGAACTGGAAGCAATTCTTCAGTCCATCAAAGATGATAAAGATTATGTAGATAATATTTCAAAAAAGATGGAAATCGGAGTAGACGTTCTCCCTTCTATTCCAAAGGACTCAACAGACCGTAACAGAACTTCACCATTTGCCTTTACTGGAAACCGCTTCGAGTTCCGTTCTGTAGGTTCAAACCTTTCAATCTCAGGACCAAATACAATCCTTAACGCTATTCTTGCAGATACACTCCGTATTTTTGCCGATGAACTTGAAGGTTCCAGCAATTTTGATGCAGATCTTCAGACTCTCATCAAAAGAGAAATTACTGCTCACTGGCGTATTCTTTTTAATGGTAATGGTTACGGAGAGGAGTGGATTGAAGAGGCAGAAAAGCGTGGCCTCAAAAATTACCGCACAACACCAGATGCTATGGAACATTACCTGGATCAGAAAAATCTTGAACTGTTCAAGAGAATGGGTATTTATACAGAAATCGAAATGAAGAGCCACTTTGATGTTAAGCTGGAAAAATACTGCCAGATTCTTAATATCGAAGTAGAAACAATGCTGGAGATGGTAAAGAAAGACATAGCTCCATCTGCCTTCAAATACCTTGGAAATCTTGTAGAAACTGCATCAAAGATCAGTGCTATGAATATTGATTTTGCCGGAACTTCCCTTATTAAGAACCTTAATGAAAATCTTAAGGCCCTTGGAAAGAAAACACAGGAACTGGAAATAAAACACGCCTCTGCAAAGGCAGAAAAAGACCTTCTGTCAAAATCAAAGATGTATGCAAAGACAGTACTGCCGGCAATGGAAGAAGTTCGTGCAGTCGCAGATTCAATAGAGCCACTTCTTGGTCAGGAATACAAACCGTTCCCAAGTTACGAGGATCTTCTGTTTAGCGTACAGTAGCATTTTGACACGCTATGTCCGTAAATTGTGCTGCTGCACTGATTGAACTTGTCGAAATCACTGCAGCAACCTTTTATTTCATGTTTGTGTAATTAAACTGTTTTAGTTACTTTCAGCTGCGCCAGGAAGACCAATGTCTTTTCTGTAAAACATGCCTTCAAACTTAACGCCTTCAAGAGCCTTGTAAGCTTTTTTCCATGCGTCGTCAAAGCTGTCGCCGTGAGCAGAACATGCAAGAACACGACCGCCGCTTGTAACAACTTTGCCTGCGTCATTTTTAACGGCACCG
>JAZQNJ010000061.1:0-22434 GCA_045627285.1 Treponema sp.
GGTCTTTTTTATTTGGCTAATAACTAATTAAACATGAGAATAGTATTTGATAAAATTATAACAGATAAAGAAACTTTAAATATTTCTCTGGACGGTGGTGTTACAAGTGTTGAAAAACCAGTAAATGATTTATTGAAATATGGTTATTCTTTTGACGAAACAGAATGTTCGGATTTAGATAACATTAAACTTGGAAACGGAGAAGCATCTACTGCAACTAAACCAACTTTCGAAGCAACTTTGAATACGGCTTTTAAATCCGGGGAATTAAGATATGTTCAGAAAGCGTCTAGCGAAGTTAAAACATACTTGAATAGTTTACCAGAAAATACAATATATAATCCATATCGTATCGAAATTATGGATATTCCTAGTAATGTGACAATTACGCCTAGACGCTTTAATTCAACAAGGTATTTTAAAGCAAAGATTAATAAAAATGTAACTTCTATTGGTGGTTTTGCTTTCTATGGTTGTTCAAACTTATCAAGCATAAATATTCCGGATTCTGTAGCTTCTATTGGTAAGGAAGCTTTCTATGATTGTTACCGTTTAACAAGCATAACTATCCCAGATTCTGTTACTACAATTGATTATGGTGCTTTCGCAGGTTGTACAAGTTTATCAAGCATAAATATCTCTGATTCTGTAACTTCTATTGGTGGTTATACTTTCAATAGTTGTTCAAACTTAACAAGTATAAATTATACTGGCACCGAAGAACAGTGGAACGCAATTACAAAAGGTTCTAATTGGAACTCTGGAGTTCCTTCAAATTGCGTAATCAATTACAACTATAAGTCTGAATAAAAACATGAAAGACTTCCAGATACTTTGGAAGTCTTTTTTATAGATAGATACTAATTATGTATGGTATTAGAAAGATTTTTTGAACAAGTTTATTTTGATAGTATTTTTATTACAATTTTTAAAACTAAAGAAAATCACAACCTAAAAGCTTTTTATGAGGGAAAGAAAAATAAGAAAAAGAAAATAGAAGACACTCCTACAAGCAGTTATTTTAAGCCAATTTATTCCAAAGTAAAAAAATATGCTAAACAAACTTCCAAAAATAAAGTTTTGCCTATAGAACAGTCTAATGAAGTCTCTATACAGTATTTTAATAAAGTGCTTAAGCCAGGTGTAAAATCTATTTTTGGTGATACAGTACGTATGAGTGATGGCCAGTCCCACGGTGGAAAAGAAACCTTTAGCAAACTTTTTATTAGAAATAGAAAAGAATACTTGTATTGCATAAAAGACTTACTTGAAAATCCAGGATTTGTTTATTACGAAAAGCCAAAAAATGAAAATAGTGAAGTTGAAGAAGATAGACTTCCAACAGAGATTTATGTTGGATTGTATCATTCAACTAATAATAAAGGACAAGAAATAAATACCTGGGTATGTGCACCAGTTAGAATCTATCCAGATGGAAAGTATCTTGTTTCAATCTATCCGTATGAAAACCAAGAAGAATTAAGAAATAAAGTTTTAAGGTGCAATAAAATTTATGATGTTGAAGCAGGGGTATGGGTCAACGAACCTGTTGAAAATAAATCCGCCGAAAGTGACGCAACTGCCAATCTTTCACTGCCCAATCCCTCTGATAATGATAATTGATTTTTTTCATACTTGTCAATCTAAAACAACTACGATACCAACGGAATTGCAGGTCTAATTGGGATTTTCTTACTTAAAGAAATCTTGTTTGTAGTAAAGACAAAATCTGCAAGAATAGTTGTCTTTTCTGCATAACTTTCTTTTGCATAGTTCAAGAAGTTGTGCCATACCAAGTAATTATTTAGATACTTTGTTGAAACGCCATGAAATCTTTTGATAAAGTTCTTAAGCATACTGTGATAGCTGTTAATGTGTTGAATGTGATAAATTCCTAATTTTGATTTCCCAGTCTTTAGCTGAATCAATTCAAGTTCGTTTGTTTTTGCCAAGTCTACATATGAATTCATGTCGTCAGTGCAAAGCACTGAATTAGAAGCTATACGATTATCGAAAGCCTTATGCAATGCATTGGCAGATACACGACCTAAATTCGTAATCTTTGCAAGTGAAAGCCCGTTTCTGGTTACTGCACAAGGTACACATACTTTTTCACGTGACAAGCCCCTTTTATGTGTCTGTTTGCCGCGTTTATGTGCTCTGCGTGGCATGGTGAAAATAATTGATTTCTTATGGTTACCCTTGAATGAAATCGGAAAGAATGCTTCGTCTGCTTCTACGATACCATCAAGGGTAACTTCAGATTGCATGTTCTGCAACGCATCCAGGATTTTATGTCGCCAGATAAAAGCTGTATCTTTACTGATTTCACATACTTCAGCAGACCTGCGTACAGTAAAACCGTTCATCATGCATTCAATGTATTTTTTCCAAGTCGTAAAAGATTTTTTAGAAGAAAATGTGATAGTATTGTTTCGTGCAGTGAAAGTTTTATGGCAGTCTTTGCAAAGAAATCTTTGAATGATTCCTTTATGACCATTCTTTTTGATACTGAATGAATTGCAGTGTGGACAAGAAATACCCTTCTCAGATTTCTTGGACAAAAGAAAGTCCTCGAATCCGTTGAAATCAAATTCCAAAGATTCAAGGAAGTTTTTCACAGAATTAAGTTCTGTCTTCGAAAGCGATTTTAATGTCTTGAAAAGTTCATTCAAATTCATCACTAATAATTTAGGAAGAATTTTCAGTTTGTCAAAAAATTCTTTCAATTAGCAACACTTTTTACGGACATAGCCAAAAAAATTAAGAAAACTGTCATTTATGACTAGACATAATTGCTCAATTTTGTTATGATAATTTCATATTCAACGGGATGTAGCGCAGCTGGTAGCGCGCTTGGTTTGGGACCAAGATGTCGCAGGTTCGAATCCTGTCATCCCGATATAGAGCTTTACTTTAAGGAGTAAAGCTTTTTTTATTTGGCTATGTCCGTAAAAAGTGTTGCTAATTGAAAGAAAATTTTGACAAAATGAAAAATAGTCCTGTGTTATAAGTAATGACATTGAGTGAAATTTTTCAGAAATTAAAATCTCTTTCTAAAGCAGACCTTAATTCTGTTAATGAATACCTCGAATCGCTGGAATTGAATTTCACCGGATTCGAGGATTTTTCTATCAAAGAAATCTGAAAAAGGAATTTCTTCTCCTCATTACAATTCATTCAACATCAAGAAAAACGGTCATAAAGGAATCTTAAAAAGATTTCTTTGTAAAGACTGTCATAATACTTTTACTTCCAGAAATCATACTATATGCGACTGCTAACAATTCAGATGGTGTAAATGTAACACCAACATTTCTTAATTCTCTAACAAATGCTTCCAGATAGTATTTAATTATCAGTTTCAGGCCAATCCTGTCATTCCGAAAAGACAAAAAAAATATCCGGCTGGCAGGTATCAACCCGAGTACAATTCTCGTTAGAGCCTTACCAATCGGATAAAGTAAATATAAAAACATATTCAGATTTTGTCAATGAAAATATTTCTGTTCAACTAGGTGAAAAAAATAAGCTTGAAACAAGTTCACCTCAGAAAAAAGCCGAGGATAGTTTTATCAGAAATATTAAGCTGTCAAGTATTTCTATATCGAAGGTTTATAGAACCTAACATTAATAACATTCGGGGCGTTGCGGGGTGTCCCCGCTGAAGGGGTGGGGAGCAACGAAGTGCGAGCCAGGGGAAGGCTTTCCCCTAAAACAATGTGAAAAGAATTTCCAAAAGTATGATATAATTTAGAGGAGGTAAAAAAATGAATTATAATGAAGTTCTTCAACAGGCACGGTCCTGCATTGGAAAATATTGTAAAGCTTGTGCAGTTTGTAATGGAAAGGCCTGTTCTAATCAGATTCCTGGGCCTGGTTCAAAAGGAATGGGTGATACTGCCATCCGAAACTTTGATATGTGGCAGCAGATTCGTCTAAATATGGATACAATCGTTCCTAATTTTGAACCTGACACCTCTGTTGAGTTGTTTGGACAAAAGTTTAAATATCCTTTCTTTGCTGGCCCTGTAGGTGCCGTTAATTTGCATTATGGCGAAAAGTATAATGATTTAACATATAACAATGTTCTTGTTTCTCAGTGTGCAGAATCTGGTGTTGCAGCATTTACTGGTGATGGTACAGATAGTAATGTTATGAAGTACGCTACCGATGCCATCAAACTGGCAGGAGGAATTGGTGTTCCTACAGTAAAGCCATGGAATCTGGAAACTGTAAAAGCGAAACTTGATCTGGTAAAAGCCAGTGGAGCTTTTGCCTGTGCAATGGATATTGACGCTGCAGGATTGTCGTTTTTAAAAAATATGAATCCACCTGCAGGCAGTAAAACTGTTGAAGAAATGACTCAAATTATAAGCTACGCCGGAATCCCTTTCATTGTAAAAGGTGTAATGACAGTAAAAGGTGCGCTTAAGGCAAAAAAGGCGGGGGCAGCTGCAATTGTAGTATCGAACCACGGAGGACGTGTTCTTGATCAGTGTCCGGCAACAGCAGAAGTTCTTGAAGAAATTGTTAAAGCCGTTGATGGATCCATGAAAATTTTTGTTGATGGTGGAATTCGTTCAGGAACTGATGTATTTAAAGCACTTGCTTTAGGTGCAGACGGGGTAATTATTTGCCGGCCTTTTGTTGTCTCTGTTTTTGGCGGGGATAAAGAAGGGGTTGACTGTTATATTCAGAAAATAGGTGCAGAATTAAAGGATGCTATGACTATGTGTGGTGCAAAATCATTAAAAGATATAACACGGGATATGGTTAGAATGTAATAGCAGCTGTTTTTTTTGAAAAGGATTGAGTTTAATGGCTCAGTCCTTTTTTTTATGTTTTGATTACGATAGTTAAATCAAAAAAAAAAGACTGCTAAATGCAGTCTTGAAATGGACAGTGAGAGACTCGAACTCCCGACAACCTGGGTGTAAACCAGGGGCTCTACCAACTGAGCTAACTGTCCGATTATATTTGCCGCTTGATTAAAAAGTTGGACAGTGAGAGACTCGAACTCCCGACAACCTGGGTGTAAACCAGGGGCTCTACCAACTGAGCTAACTGTCCATTTCGTCAATCGACTTGTATATAATAACAAAATTCGAAACTTTGTTCAACACCTTTATTACATTTTTTGCAAAAAAAGTAGTAATAATTTATTACCTAGTCTGCAATAATTCTGTCCATTTTATTTTCGATTTCGGATTTGAACATAACAAGATCCATAATTTTAAGGGAAATTGTTGTATCCAGTTCTCCACGAACAACATTTTCCGAAGAAATTGTTGTGTCAAAAGAATAAGTTACGTCATCGTAGCCAGGACAAGAGACTTCAATTGTGAATGTAAATTTCTTTGATTCTTCTTTGCCTGCATCTATGGCTTTAGGCCAGAAACTGTAAGTTCCCTTTGTGCTGTGGTATGTATTAATAGGGTTTGCCCAGGTAACATCTGCCATTGGAACGATTTCGCCATTCATCTTTAGAACAACTGTAGCACCGATTAACGGCTCAAATGTGTTTCCTTCCAAGATGCACCCTTGAATAGTTGGAAAATTGAATACAGGATTTGCTGCTGCCTGAACGGTGCATTCCTTTCTTGTTGAAGCATGGAAAGGTCTTTTTGTTGTACTTACGATTCTAATACCTTCCAGACCAATTGCATCAATATCTGCTTTAACCTGAGGATCTTCCATAACATCTTTTGCATGAAGAACTCCACGGCCGCTTACAACGTATTTAGGCTGGATTCTGTTTAATACATAACTGATTGTGTCCAGACGGCAATTATCACAATCGCATGTAAGCCAGCTTGCTTTAACATTCTTTACCTGTTCGTAAAGTTTGTTGATGCGATAAACAACTACTTCTTCCATCAAATTATGTACATTCATCTTAAAACTCCTGATGTATTATTATTTATCTGAACAAAGATAATTATAAGTCAAAAAATCGTAATTCGCAACTTTAAAGAAAAGAGGACTGTCTTTCTTTTTAAGAACAGTCCTCTTTTTTAGGAAAAATGGAATTTTAGTTTCCACCATTCCTTGTGTATGCTGCAAGACCGCCCTGTTTAAGTATGTTACGGCTTCGTTCAGCAAGATCATTTATACCTTTGAATATTTTACCGTTGCACTTAATTTCGAATTCGCATCCTGTAGAAAGTGCTTCATCGATGTTTGTAAGTTCAATGGTATCGCCCTGATTAATCTGATTGTAATCTGATGGATTTACAAAGTTAATAGGGATAATTCCGTAGTTAATGAGATTTGCCTTATGAATTCTTGCAAAAGACTTTGTAATAACTGCACGTACACCAAGGTACATTGGTCCAAGAGCGGCATGTTCACGGCTTGATCCCTGACCATAGTTTTCTCCACCAATTACACAACAGTCAGCAAAATTTGCTTCTTCTGATCTTGTATAGAAAGTTTCATCAAGTCTAGTAAGAGTAAATTTTGAAATTTCTGGAATATTCGAACGTAAAGGAAGAACCTTTGCTCCGGCCGGCATAATATCATCTGTTGAAACGTTGTCGTTTGTTTTAAGACGTACAGGGAGAGTGAGTTTTGGAGAATAATCGCGGCACTTTGGACAAGGTTTGATGTTTGGACCACGAAGTATTTCAACTTTTTCAGCTTCTTCAGGTGGGAGTGGAGCAATAAGCATTCCTCTATTCTGAGCACAGTTAAGTACCATTGGAGATGAAAGACGTGGATCGTTTCCGTCAAGCATGGAAATTCTTACACCTGTTTTGTATGCAGGATCATCGTAAGAAAGTGTTTCTGCTTCTGTGAATACGCCTGTTATTGCAGCAGCGGCCGCAGTTTCTGGGGAAACAAGATAAACATTTGCATCAGCTGTACCAGAACGTCCCTTGAAGTTACGGTTAAATGTGCGGAGTGTTACACCTTCTGAGTTTGGTGCAAAGCCCTGTCCGATGCAAGGACCACAGGCACTTTCAAGGATGCGGAACCCTGCGTCAATAAGATCTTCCAGAATGCCTGCTTTTGATGCCATGAGGAGAGTAGTGCGGCTGCCTGGGGCAATACCTGCTTCTACACCAGGGGCAATATGTTTTCCTTTTACGATGGCTGCAACAGATTCAAGATCATCAAGAGAAGAGTTTGTACATGATCCAATTACAACCTGGGTCACCTTTTTTCCTGCGAGATTTTTGATTGAATCGATAACATCCGGGTTGTGAGGACATGCTGCCAGGGCATGAAGCTCATCAAGGTTGATTTCAATGAGTTTATCGTATGTAGCACCCTCGTCAGCTTTCTGCAGAGTCCAGTCTGAACCACGACCCATTGATTCAAGGAACTTCTTTGTTTTTTCGTCTGAAGGGAAAATTGAACAAGTTGCACCAAGTTCAGCACCCATGTTAGTAATTGTAGCACGTTGTGGAACAGTGAGTGTTTCTACTCCATCGCCAAAATATTCATAAATGGCACCAGTTCCACCTTTTACAGTTTCGCGGCGTAAAACTTCAAGAATAATATCCTTTGCACCAACTCCTTTGTTGAGTTTTCCTGTCAGTTTAACACCGAAAATCTTAGGCATAGGAGTATGGAATGCACCACCACCCATTGCAACTGCAACATCAAGTCCTCCGGCACCAATTGCGATCATACCGATACCGCCGCCAGTTGGTGTATGAGAATCTGAACCCAGAAGAGTCTTTCCTGGTTTACCAAAACATTCAAGGTGAACCTGATGACAGATACCATTTCCAGGCCGAGAGAAGTAAAGACCGTACTTAGCAGCAATGGACTGAAGATATCTATGGTCATCCATGTTTTTAAAATCAGTTTGAAGTGTGTTATGGTCAATGTAGGATACAGAAAGTTCTGTTTTAACACGTGGAATTCCAATTGTTTCAAACTGCAGGTATGCCATTGTTCCGGTTGCATCCTGTGTTAAAGTCTGATCAATGTGAATGGCGATGTCTTCACCACGAGGAATTGGTGTTCCTTTTTTGAAGTCAATATTTGGACATGCTTCTGGAACAATATGGTTCTGGAGAATTTTCTCAGCAAGTGTAAGTGCCATGGATTTAGTACCTCAATATAAAAAGTTTAAAAAATTATATAGATTAAATGCTTTATTTTCAAGAATAATCCGAATCTTTAATTTTCTATTTTGTTATGATAGAATAAAATATCTATGTTTCTATTAACAAAAAATAACTATTGGAAATACATCTTTGTGCCCATTTTTATCTGCATTATAACAGGATGTCATGGAAAACAGAAAAAATTTAATGGCGATGACTCTTTAAAATATCAGGCTGATTCACTGTTATACAATACTGTCTGGACCCAGCAGCTTGAAAAGGACAGGCTTTTACAGGATGTTTCATTTATTAATACAGTTGATAAGAATATCAAACTTACGCCCCAGGTTTTTATTAATAGTTCTTATTCAACAACTTTAAAACCTCTGTATCCAGTTATTGAAGGCTTTGGTTCAACAGACCTTTATGAAATGATACCGCCAATTTCCAGCACAGTTGATTCTTTTTGCCAGAATCTTATAAACGATGTCAATTCTGATTCTTTGATGGATTCAGACAGTGTTTGGGAATATGCTCTTTTTTATAGTGATTTTAAAAGGCTTATGAAGGATTGTTTTGGAACTGATTTATTGACAGAAACGAAGGATGACAAAAAAATCAATTTTTTTAAATCATATTTAATAGGAAGTCCTGAAGTTACGAATCAATTTTTTGAAGTTCCAGTAAGGATTTCTGCCGGAAAAAAAGGATATACTGATATTGTAATTTATTTTTATCAGGAAAAGGACCTGTGGAAAATAAACCAGCTGGCCATAAAAAAAATGGAGAGAAATGATGGAAACAAATGATTTGACTGGTATTGAAAGGCAGCTGGTCCTTCAGTATCTTATGGATGGTAATGTTCCTGTAACAGTTACCGAATACACAGAGGTTGTTCCAGGTTCTCCTAAAAAGTCCTTAACTTCAGGTGTTTTTCCTGTTGCATTGAGGGGAGAATCTATGCAGATTCTTGAACAGGGCATAATTCTTCTTCAAAATCCTCCTGAATCTGTAAAGGCTTTTGATGGTAAAACTGTAAAAGTTCAATTCTATTTCAACAAGCTGGGGCTTTATTTTATTACTTCAATAAAAAGCGTTAAATCTGGTGGGCTGGCACTTGTTGTTCCTGCTTCAATTAAAAAAATTGAAGAAAATTTAAAAAACAAATCTGGAGTTTTTACAGCAATTTTATTCCATGAAAAGAATGGAGCAATTCAATTAAAATGTGGATTTCTTGAATCCTATCCATTATTTACTAATCCTGCCTGGAGTGATGTTGAAGAAGAAAACCAGATAGAAGCAAAAAAATATCTCGAAAATGCTGTAATGCATTGCCGATCCAGCGGAAAGGCAGTGGGAAATGGTTTGCAGCTTATTTCTGTCTCAAGATATCTTTCCGAAAAACACTACGATAATCAGGATAACCTTGAGGGAAGGTTCTCTCCGCCAGATATCATCTTCATCGACAGTCAGAAGATAGTATTTGCCTGTCGGAGACAGAACATGATTTTTGAAGAAAACCTTGAGTATGATATGGTGTTTTCTTTTCCAATTAAAAACGGACCTATAAAAGAAAGAAAGTTAAATGTTACTATAACAGTTGATAATGTTTTCTTTGATGAAAAAAAGGAAAGATGCTGTACTATATGCAGCTTTTCAAAAATAAAAGAAGAAGATATACGATATCTGGAAGACAAAAGGCTTGATTAAAAATTAAAACAAGCCCTGTTATGATATTTAGGGAACTTATTGAGTAATCTGTCGCTAGTGCCACTGCATTTATACCTTTTATAAACCGGCATAATACATTGGCACCAAGCGACTTTATTTACTAATATGGCACATTATTTTTTGCCTGGATTATAAATCGGGCTTTTAACTTCTGTTTTTGGTCCAATCTTGTCAAAACCGCAGAATGGAACAAGAACTTCAGGGATTGTAATAGATCCGTCCTCGTTCTGATAATTTTCCATAATAGCAAGCATTGCACGGCCAACTGCGATAGCTGTACCATTCAGCATATGTACATATTTGTTCTTTCCGTCATCATCGTGATATTTTACGTTTAAGCGGCGGGCCTGGAAGTCTGTACAGTTTGAAGTTGAAGTAACTTCACCATAATCACCTTCAGGTTTTTCTTCAGTTGCACGACTAGGCATCCATGCTTCAAGGTCCCATTTACGGTAAGCTGGTGCTCCAAGGTCTCCAGTACATGTATCAACAACATGGAAAGGGATTCCAAGGCCTTCAAAGATTTCTTCTTCTATGAGACGGAGTTTTTCGTGAAGTGCATCTGACTGTTCTGGAAGGCAGTATACAAACATTTCAACTTTGTCGAACTGGTGAACGCGGTAAAGACCTTTAGAAAACTGACCTGCAGCTCCAGCTTCTCTACGGAAACAATGAGAAAGACCACAATACATAAGAGGTAAAGCATCTTTGTTAAGGATTTCTCCAGAATGGTATCCACCAAGAGTGATTTCTGCAGTGGCTACAAGACAAGTCCCTTCTTCTTCAATGGCATAAACATTTGATTCATTTCCACGAGGATTAAAACCAATTCCTTTAAGGATTTCTTCTCTTGCAACATCTGGAGTAATGAAAGTAGTAAATCCGTGTTTGCGGAGAATATTAAGTGCATACATAATAAGAGCTTCTTCCAGGAATACGGCTTCATTTTTAAGATAATAGAACTTTGCACCTGAAACTTTTGTTGCTCGTTCAAAATCAATAAGATCCAGAGATTCTCCCAGTTCTACATGACTCTTAGGCTTAAAAGTAAATTTCCGTGGAGTTCCAGACTTTTTAACTTCGAGATTTTCAGTATCAAGCTTACCGATTGGTGTTTCCGGATGGCACATATTTGGCAGCTGGCGAGCAGCTTCATTAAGTTTTTCCTCGACTTCTGCAAGTTCTTTTTCTGCAGAAGAAACCTCTTCCTTGATTTTTTTACCTTCCTCGATGTATTTCTGGCGTGTTTCTGGATCCAGTTTTTGCTTCATGCTGGCTGCATTTTCGTTACGCTTCTGCTGAAGTGACTGGAGTTTAGTTGTAAGTGATGTTCTTTCATCATAAAGTTTTACAACGAGGTCTGCATCAGCAACCATATTGCGGTCAGAAATGTTCTTTTTAACTGCATCGAGATTTTCTTTTACAAACTTAAGATCAAGCATTTTAATCCTTCTTTTATATTTAATTATTTTATTCTATTGTTTTAGTTTTTTAATTTCAATTATCTCAATTCGTAAGTGGCATTTACGTTTATTGTAATTGTTGTTTTACCTCCATTAATTGGAGTAGGTGCATTTTCGTACATAGTTGAATCAGCTTTCATTGAGGCTCTTGCAGATAAAATATTGCCGGTATTAAATCCTGCATCTTCAGAAATTGTAAGAAGTTTTCCAAGCATTGCACCTCCAGTGCCTGCAATAAGATTGGCTGCATCTGTGGCATTTTGTACTGCCATTGTTCTGACCTGCTTTACGTAGATTTCTTTGTCAGAAATTCCGTATGTCAGGGAAGTGATCCTGTTTGCGCCAGCTTTTAAGGATTCGTCGATTACGGCACTTGTAAGGCTCAGATCTTTTATAAAAACCTTTATTGTATTTGAAACTGTGTATCCTTCAAAAACTTCAGAATCCCTGATGTAACGCCAGTTTTCGTTTACGTTGTATCTGTCTGTGTAAATATTTTCTTTTAAAATCCCTGTATTTAGAATTGCATTCTGTACTTTTGTCATTTTTTCAGCATTTTCTTTTGCAGCAGCAGCAACATCTTTTGATTTTGTAACTACAGAAAGAACCAGAGTTGCATTGTCTGCTTCAACTTCAATAGTTCCCGTTCCTCTGACAGAAACTGTTCTTTTGTTTACTTCTGTTGTTTTGATGGAGCATGAAGTAAGTGCCAGAGTAGCCATTGATGCCAGTATGATTTTTGATAATTTCATTTATTTCTCCTCCTAGAATGTTCCCATATAAAATTTATTCAGATAAATTTTTCTTTTGTTTGCCTTCTGCCAGAATTTGCTGGTCGGATAATTTTTTACAACTGAATTGTATGAATCCAAAGCATTTCTTATGTTCTTTACAGGACTATCTGCTTCGAGAATTTGTCCTTGTATATAGTAGGCTTCATCTGGTTTTGCCGGTTCTTCATCAAGATAGGCTTGAATTTGTGTAAGTGCAAGCTGGTGATTTCCTGCCTGTAAAGATTCTTTTGCCTGCTCCAGAAGTGATCTTGATCTGTCCAGTACAGACTTTGCGACAGAATCTGTTCTGTCCGATGGTTCTGTATTTATTGGCGTAAAAGACTGAAATACATTTGTGTTGTCTTGAACTGACTTTACAGAAGAAATTGACTCATTTGCATCTGTGGCGATCGGATTTTTAAAAGTATCTTCTGCAGCCTGTATGATTGTTTTTAGGTTTGAATCAGAGTTATAAGTGCTTTCATCTTTACTTTGAAAAGAATAATTTTCTTTTTCCGGGCTTACTGAAGTATGGTTTTGTTTTGAAACAGTATTTGAAGTTGTTTTTTCTTCTTTATTAATTGTAGGGGTATTAGTTACAGTACGTACCGGTTTAGGTGGAACAAATGAGGCATAAGCAGGGGCAGATGCTTTTTCATTTGGGCGGGCTTTTTCATTTATTACTTCAACTTCCAGATAATCATCAATAAATTTTCCTGTAAGGACATCATTTTTGTAGAAATGAAGATAAGTACTACCAGATTTAATTGAACGGAGACTAAACGTTGTGTTTTCAGATCCCAGCTTTCTTCCAAAATAACGGAATTTTGGAGTTTCATCAGTTTCACCGACATAAATCCAGCCGGAACCAGGATAGACTACATCTACGAACTGATTTAATTTAACTGTCATACTTCGGCTTGGAATTATAACTGCTGGGGAAGTGAGTTTATCTGTCTGAGAATTTTCCTCTGAGTCTGTCTTTGTTATATTTTCATTTGAAACAGCTTCTTCAGTTTTGTTTTCTTTGTCTGTTGAAATATTTTCTGTAGATAAAACACCGGTCCCTGTTGAAGTCGTATCAAAAGAGTCTGAAGCATCATCGTTATTAGCTTTTGTATCTGATGGAGTAGTTGAATTTAAGTTATGGGATACTCTGGAACTGTCAGTACTGGAATGGTAGTCGGTGGATTTTGCTGGTTCTGAAGAAGTTTCTATAACAGAAACAGAGTCATCATTCTGGTTTTCTTCAAGATCTGCTGGAACTTGTTCTGGTTCTTCCGGTCCATCTATTACCTCAGGCTCAACAAAAACAGTTGTTTCCTGTAAATAGACAGGATTCTGGAGAATATCAGCATCATCTACTTTTTCAGCTGGAATTTCTTCGGGATCTGGTTCCGGTTCCTGATTTTTAATCTCATTGGCTTCGGTTCTTGGAGAAGGAATTGCATCTCCTCCTGCCAGGTCCTCTGGGGCGGTTTCAGAATCCTTGGTGAATATTTCGGTAACTACCGTATCAGGAGCAGAATTTGTAGCCCCACCTGAAGTGGATCCACATGAAGACAGAGATAATAGAGAAAATATTCCAATAAAAGTTATAGCTTTGTAAATTGTTTTCATTATGGTGCAGCCCCTGTAATATCGGAAACAATTTTATCGTTGGCGATTTCAAGTTCCTTTAACATTTTAAAATCAGGTTCAGTGTAATATTTTTTAATTTCGTCCTCAGTCCAGGATGACTGTGTGTTTCTTGTCTGATAATAATCTTTCTCGATCTGAGGGCCCTGGGGAATTTCAGGTGCAGCTTCGAGAATGATTGTGTTTTTTTCATAACTTTTTTGCTTTTCCGGTGATGACTGTACAAAAATGATAATCATTGCAACGAGAAAAAAGCATAAGATAATAAGGGTTATTCTCGCCAGAACAGGTTTTTCGTAAAAAAAAGTTGAGACTGTTTCCTTAATATCATCAAAATCAAGCATTTAACTAGTCCTGAGTGGATTCCTGAGATTTTTCTGCGGAGGCTTTTGCATCCTCTTCGGCTTTTTTTGCAGCTTTTGCTTCTTCACGAGCTTTTTTAGCAGCTTCTTTTGCTGCAGCTGCACGTTTTTCGATTTCTGGATCGGTGATTGTTCCATCCGGGTTGTGAATGCGTTTTGCAGGACGAGGTGGAATGTAAACGTTCTGTTCCGGTTCTACTTCTTCCTCAATAAATTCTTCAACCTCATCATCAGTTTCCGGTGTTATTTCTTTATCAAGACGCATTGTAAGGATTTTACTTACGCCTGATTCCTGCATAGACACACCAAGCATTGTGCTGGCTCCCATTACAGTCTTTTTGTTATGAGTAATAACAATATACTGTGAGAGTTTTGCAAATGAGCGGAGAGCCTGTACAAAGCTTGTTACGTTACGGTCATCAAGTGCAGCATCAATTTCGTCCAAAAGACAGAACGGACTAGGGCGAACCTGGTATGTAGCAAAGAGAAGGGCAACAGCTGTCATTGTTTTTTCGCCACCGGAAAGAAGTGCAATATTCTGGAGTTTCTTTCCTGGAGGTTCCGCGTAAATATCAATTCCAGATGTAAGAACGTTCTGTGGATCAACAAGGCGAAGTTCACCCCGTCCACCTCCAAAGAGTCTGCGGAACATATTGTGGAAATTCTTTTTAATCTTGTTATATGTATCCAGGAACATTTCTGTTGATTTAGTTTTAATTTCTTCAGAAATACGAATAAGATCCTCAAGGGATTTATTTGTATCGTCATAGCTTATCTGAAGTTTTTCATAACGGTCTTTCTGTTCTTCAAATTCTTCCGGAGCCATGAGATTGACCGATCCAAGATTTTTAAAGTCTTCCTTGGCCTGGGCCAGTTTTTCTCTTAAAGATTGTACAGATACTGTAATTTTGTACATTCTTTCTTCAAACTCCATGAGATCTCGTCCATGGGCTTCAATAAAGTTCTGCTTAATATTACGAATGTCTGTATCGCTTGTAACAAGGTCCATGGCAAGTCGTTCATACTGTGCCTGTGTTTTTCTCTGTTCTTCGAGTTTTTTGTCAAGTTTGTTTTGTGTTCCGCTTACAGAAGAGTTGCATTTAATTATGCTGGAGTTGATGTCAGAGATTTCTTCAGTACATTTTTGGCCTTTTCTTTCGATTACAGCCAGTTGCCCCTGAATTTCGATAATCATGTCATCAATATCTTCTTTTCGCTTCTTTTCTTCGTAAAGTTCGTCTTCGTTTGAACGGAGGTTTGCCTGCTCACTTGCCAGAGATCTTCGGAGAAGTTCTGCATTGTTTTTTACGCCAAATATAGCTGTCTCCATAGAAGCTTCAGTAATGCGCAGCTGGTTGAGAGTTTCTTTGTATTCGTTAATTTTCTTGACAAGTTCACCGTTCTGGCTTTTGTAACCTGTGATTCGTTTTTGAATCTGTTCAATTCTTGCCTGAGTATCAATGATTTTTGAATCGATTTCACGCTTTTGTGTAATAATACCTTCTGGAGAGAGAAAGTCTTCTATAAAGTCAGGAAGAGCAGAAGCGTAATTATGGATTGCCGATTCGACATCACCAGTTATCCGTCCAACTTCATCGAAAGCTTTGATTGCTTCCATTATGATTTTATCATTATCCTGCTGACTGTGGCCGGAAATTGAGGCGTAGTCACTGAATACGTTTCTGCGGCCTTCAGCATAAATTTTAAGTTTTGCTACAGCAGTTTCGAGCTCTTCTTTTGCAGTTTTTGCAACGGCCGTAGAAAAGCCTGATTCTTTAAGCTTCGCATCCAGTTCTTTCACAATGTTTTCTGTTATTTCACCAAGCTGTTTCTGTAATTCTGCAATATCCAGATTAAGCTGCTCAATTTCTTTGGCACCTTCATTGGCAAGTCTGTCATTTTCTGTGATCTGCCCTGTGGAAGCTGTAATACTTTCTGTAAATGTGTTGATATTTGTTTTTACAGTTTCCAGTTGCTTTGTCTTTGAGTGGAGATCTGCTTCCAGTTCATCGATTTCTTCATTGTAAGTGTCAATCTTCTCCTGAATGGAATTGTGTTTAACTTCCAGGATTCCGATTTTTTCTTTAATCTGATTTGCCTGAAGGTTGTATTCCTGAGCTCTCTGAACTTCGCTTGTTTTTTCTGTCTGAAGCCGTGCCAGTTCAACCTGAAGGGACTGCATTTTTTCCTGAAGGTCTTTGATCTTGTCGTTGTTTTCAAAGAGAGATGCCTGAATATCTGAAATTTCTTTCTCTATCTTTGTTCTGGTTTCTTCCAGTTCTTTTTTTGCTGCTTCCTGGCGGGCTTTTCCCTGAGTAAAATCCTTAAGTCTTAAAAGCTGAACATCAAGCTCGTAGTTAAAAATTTCTTCCTTGAGCTTGCGGTATTTAATTGTCTTTTCGCTCTGGATTTTAAGAGTTTCGTATGTTCGCTTGTTTTCTGCCAGAGCAATTTCAATTTGAACAAGATTTTGACGTGTCCGTTCAAGCTCCCTTTCAGCTTCTGCACATTCGGCTTTTGACCGGCTGATGCCTGCTGCTTCTTCAAAGAGATAACGTCGGTCTTCTGGTTTTGATGACAGAATTTGATCAATTTTTCCCTGTTCCATTACAGAATAGGCTGCTTTTCCTACACCAGTGTCCATAAATAGACGACGGATTTCTGTAGGGCCAACTTGTCTGTTGTTCAGGTAATATTCGTTTTCCCCTGATCTGTAAAGGCGGCGCTTAATTGAGATTTCTGAATCATCGAGAGGTAAAAGTCCGTTCTCATTGGCAATTGTAAGTGTAACTTCAGCAATATTAAGAGGAGGACGTGTTTCAGTTCCGTTGAAGATAACTGATTCCATTGTATCTGCACGGAGATTTTTAGCCTTGTTTTCTGCAAGAACCCATTTTACGGCATCAACGACATTACTTTTACCACAACCATTTGGTCCAAGGAGGGCTGTAATACCGTCTGCAAACTCTACATGTGTTCGGTCGGCAAATGATTTAAATCCAAAAATATCCAGGCTTTTTAGAAACACTTTTTTAACTCCGTTATAAGTTTTTAATTATCGCTATCTTATTATTATACTGTTAACGAAACCTTTTTTCAATGTAAACTATATTCCTGGATTTTGGGACTCAGTTTTTTTTATGGGATTTGAATGATTTTAGTTTTCTTCAAGGTCCTGTGGTGAGATGAGCTGTCCTTTGTAAATCATTTTAGGATAAACAATTAACCCGAGCTTTTTTTCAAGCTGGGAATATTTATTCATTTCAAATTCATCACCGATTACAATATTGATACCTGTATTTCCTGCTCTGGCAGTTCGGCCTGCTCTGTGAATAAAAAAGTCTTCGTTAGACGGCATATCCATCTGGATTACATGAGTAATGCCAGGAATATCCATACCACGGCTGGTAAGGTCGCTTGTGACAAGAATTGAGCATTTTCCGCTTCTGAATCTGTCGATTGTAGATTTTCTTGCAACTTTATCAATTTTGGCATGTAAGCCGGCACAATCTATGTTTTTGTATTTGAGTTTAGAAACGATGTTTTCGACCTGATCAAGCCTGCTTGTAAAAATCAGAAATTTTCCTGGTTTTTCTGCAATAAGAAGCTTGCGAAGAGTATCTATCTTGTCTCTTCTTTCTGCAAAAATTGCTATGTGAGTTATTCTTTTTCTTAAAACATCTTCCGGGGGAAGAAATAGTGTTTCTACAGACTGTTCTATTGTTCCATCGGCTTTAATTTTTGTATCTGCCAGAAGCTTTTGTGTTGATTTTGTTATAGTTGCACTGGCGGCAATGAGCTGGACGTGTTTTTTAGGAGCATTTAGAATAGCCAGAGTTGTGTCTCTCAGTTCAGGAGAAATGAGACGGTCTACTTCATCAAGAACAACGGCTGAAAGTCCTTCAAATCTAATCTTTTTAAGATTATACAATTCCATCAGGCGGGCAGGTGTTCCGATTACAATAGCTGGTTTTTCCTTCAGGTTTTCAATCTGTCTTTTTACAGGGGCACCGCCAATAAGAAGGACGGTTTTAAGGTCTGTAATCATCTGAACCTGTGTTTTAATCTGACTGGCAAGTTCAAAAGTAGGGGATACAATAAGAATTTTCAGCTGTTTCTGAGAATTATCTTCCTTTTCAATTCTTGTAATAAGAGGAAGAAGAAAAGCAAAAGTTTTTCCTGTTCCAGTTTCACTCTGAAATAAAAGTGATTTTCCTTCTGCTATTACTGGAATTGCCTGAATCTGAACTGCAGTAGGTTCTGTAATTTTATTTTCTTCGAGTTTTTTAATAAGGTTTTCTGAAATATTTAATGACTGAAAGTTGGTTTTAGTATCCATGTGCAAAACTATAGCACATTAAAAATAAGTTTGCTATAATTTGTCAGCTTATGAAAGTTGGTATTGATACTTTTGGCTGTGGTCATGGAAAATCCGGAATTGGTTCCTATCTTACATACCTTTCAGCTCAGTTCAAAAACACTGATGAGAATCAGTTTGAATTTTTCGGGTCAGAAATTGACCGTTATACATATGGTGCAGATAATGGTCTTAACTATTCAACTGTAAATCTCCCAGACAGCCGCAAAGCTGAAAGAATCTGGCATTATATGATTTCAAATCTTTTTGCTCGAAAACATAAATATAATGCAGTCCTTTATGCTGCTGGTGCTCAATACCTGCCTCTTTATTTTTCAGTTCCTGGTGTTGCTGTTGTTAATGATGTTCTTTCTGAGCTTTATGCCTCAGAAATTCTTTACAATAAAACTATACGCATACTTGTTGGTCTTAAAAATGCTTCCAAAGTTATTGCTGCCAGCCAGTTCATTCGCAAGGATCTGATCAAGCTAGGAATTCCTGAAGATAAAATTGTTGTTATTCATAATGGAATAGATCATTCCCAGTTTTATCCAAGAGAAATGCTTTATCCTAATCTTGTTGATATAAAACCTTTTGCTATTAAAAGGCCATATTTTATTTATCCTTCAAGAATGTCATCAAGTACAAAAAAACATGTGGAATTAATCAAAGCATTTTCTTTATTTAAGGAAAAAACTCATCTGGAACATCGTCTTGTGCTTGCCGGTAGTGAAGGGGAAGTAATTGAGGACGTAAAAAAAGCCATCATGGAATCAAATTATTCTTCAGAAATATTTGTAACAGGATTTTTCCCTCACGAAGGATTTCCTTTGCTGTATTCTGCATCTGAAGGCTGTTTATTTCCATCTGTTAACGAAGGCGTTGGTCTACCTGTTCTTGAAGCTATGGCAACTGGAGTTCCTGTAGCCTGCTCAAAGGAAGGGGCATTGCCGGAAATTGCAGGGCAAAATGCCATTTATTTTGACAGTGACAACCTTGAAGAAATGGCAGGTGCAATGGAACAGCTGGCACTTAATTCAGAAATGCGTAAAAGGATGATTGAGGCAGGAATTGCCTGGACAAAAAGATTTGACTGGGAAAAAACAGCGGAAAAAACAATACAGGTTTTGCAGGAAGTAGCAGAATAGCTCAATTTGCAAAAAAAAATGACCTTTCACAAGAAAGGTCATTTTTTTTAGTCTTCTACGGCAACACCGTGATGTTTTTTCTGAAACTTTTTAAGCATAGCAACACCATTGCGTTTTCCGTTGTAAACATATCCGCCATCCCAGTATTCAAGGGCTGCGAAGAGTGCGTTACCGCCATCCTGATCATCAGATTTCTTTGTACGGAATGAAACATAGTTTGCCAGCTCTTCAAAATTTGAATTATGAAGACAATCAATTCTCTTTTTGTTGAATTCGTTCCATTTTTCCAGGTCTTTAAATCCTTCACCTTCATCTTTAACGATGATGTGAGCATGTGCAGGACTGAATGAATACCAGACATGAACTTTTTTGTTGATATCACAGTTGTTGCCATGTTTTACAGCATTTTTAATAACTTCCGAAATCTGCTGTTCAAGAAGGTTGATTTCTTTGATTTCCAGTGGAGCCGACTGTACAATTAAAAGTGTAAAGTAACGAATCTGGCGAAAATCTGAAGGAAATTCCTTGTAAAGCATATTTGTTGTATCAAACAAAGGGTCGTTATCATCTGAGCGTAATTCTTTGTACTGTTCCATAATAGTAATAAATCTCCAGAATTTTATATCAGCTTAGTCATTGATCATAAGCAGAGCTTCTTCAATGCTGTTTGCAATTGGAAAATATCCCATAAGCTTTGTAAGTTCAATAACCTTTTTAACAGAACCATGGATATTAGAAATGGCAAGCTTGAGGTTCATCTTTTTAATTGTTGAACAGATGTAAATGAGTGCACCAATTCCAGACGAGTCGATGTAATCTACCTGTTCAAGGTTGATGATAAAACTCTTTACATTTTTTTCCAGCATTTTCATTACCAGTTCTTTTAATTTATAAGAGTTGTAAAGATCCATTTCACCATTAACATCAATGATATAAACTTCTCCGTTTTTACGTATTTTCAGTTCCATCAGAAATACTCCTTTTTATTTACTGAAATTTTACTACAAGAAGGGTCTGATCATCGTGTAGAGATTCAGAACCTGTGAATTTTTTAATATCGGCTTTTACCAGATTAGCTATTTCCTTACCTGATAATTTGCTGTTTGCTTTAATAATTGCGGAAAGCCGCTCCATAGAGTACTGCTTTCCCTGACCGTTCAATGCTTCAATTAAACCGTCAGTATATGTAATTATAATATCACCAGTTGAAACTGTAAACTGAATATCTTTGTAAGTTGTTGTTTTTTCTACTCCGATAGGTTCACAGGAAGTTGATTTTCTTTCAATCTTTTCTGAGGCAGCCGAATAAAGCAGTACAGGAGTTGTTCCGGCAGTTGCAAACTGAACTGTTTTATTATTAGGGTTAAAATTGATGAGAGAAGCAGAGGCGAAGTGTTCAAAATTTACTTCACCGCAGATTTCTCTGTTGGCCCAGCTTAAAATTGTTCCGGCTGGCTGAGGAGTGTTGATTACAAGTCGTACCATTGCACGAAGCATGGACATTACCAGGAATGAGTTAGTTCCTTTGCCCGCAACATCCATAAGAAGAAATGAAATTCTGTCGGCTCTTGCAGGTATTACATCGTAGGCATCAGAACATACACCTATTGTGTGCTCTGTATGAACACCAAAGGATACTCCTGCGAGAGGAGGAAGTTTCTTTGGAAGAAGGATTTTCTGCAGTTCTCCTGAAATTTCACTTTCTTTTGAAATTTCATTCTTTTCATTGTATTCCATGAAGCTATAAATAGTTTTGATGGATGATTCCGCAAATCCTGCCAATGTAAGGGCATGATTGTATTCTTCCTCAGTAAATCCAGGTTTACCGGCTTTTCTTGTAAGTGCAATAAGACCTATAACAATTCCCTTACCGCGAAGACGAATAGGAATAAAGATATAGCTTCCTAATTTAAGGAAATCTTCAGGACCATTTTCTACGATTCTTGGATCATCTTTAGGGTTGTTAATGAGTTCACTTTTACCGGAGCTGGCGACTTCACCGAAGATGTTGTCTCGCAGAGGGAATGTAGCAAACTTAAAACTTGTGGAAACACGGATTTCTTTGTGAGGAAGTCCTTCAGGCAGCTGATATGGTGGAGGAAAGTCACCCATAAACGATTTTACGTTGATAGAGTCTTCGAAATCGTCTACAAGAAGAACAGCACCACCGTCTGATTTTGTTACTTCCATACATGTTTTATTAATACAGTCTAAAACAGTCTGAGTTCCTTCTTTGTTGCCGAAACTGTCAGAAGCCAGTGTTACAAAAGATCTTCCTTTTTCGATGAGGTTAATTTCTTCAGGTTTGATGTCTTCAATAATGGCATCAGGTACCTGAATTTCTTCATGAATAGTTTCAAGGGGTGTTTCTTCTCTTTTTTTTCCAAAGGAGAGCATAATCAGGTATGGCAGCATAACAACTTCTGCTACAAAGATGAAAATCACATAACGTGTTATTCCCGGATGAAGAACAGTGTAAATATTTCCAGAAACAAGTATAGCTGCTGTTAAAAAGGAAAGGTAACTGACCTTTGCTGTATTTCTGAATTTGATAATAAAGAGGAATATAAAAATAATTCCTGTGAGTACAGCGGCTCCAATAAGAGGTATGTAAGCAATTGCATCAGAATTAAACACTCTGAACTCCGTTATTAAATAAATTTATTGTAATAAATTACTTTAACATTGAAAGATTATGCCGTCAAGTTTTGTGGAGATTTTGGTAATTTGTTTAAGTGGAAAGGGGCAGAAGTTTTAAAATTCGACCTTGTAAAATTTTCTGTGTAAATGGCTGACAAAAAATGATACTCTTAAGGAGGAGTACGATGTTGGCCAAAACAAAAGAAAAAGATGTCATCGACCAGCTGTTGGATCAGATTGATTTTCACGGGATGACAGC
>JAZQNJ010000062.1:0-6956 GCA_045627285.1 Treponema sp.
GCGTTATCATCGAGACCAACATAAATGTCAAAAACACCATCTGTAGTTTTTGATGAATCAACACCCGAAGAAGCTCCCGGCAAGATTCCTTCAAACTCGCCTGTAAATGTTATCCCATCTTCATCAAGAACAGGCTTGAAGATGTATTCATTACCGTTTTTATCTTTAAGCTTAACTTCAAGGTCAGGATTGTTTGCCCAAAGATACCCATCTTTATAAACAGGAATTTTTACTGGTCTTCTATAGTAATGATCTGGAGTAATATAGATTACAGTGCTGCAAGTTTTTCCGCCAATCATGTAAACGCTTTCTGAACCTTCGTAAACCAAAATTCCATTAGCATCATAGAATTTGTAATCAAGCCAGCGGGCAACACCAGTTTTTACATCATCATAAGTTACACCGATTCGCTTAACTGTGCTTCCTTTATATACATTATAAAGATCACCGTCTTTAAAAGGATTATCAATCACAGAGAAAACATATTCGCGGAATTTGAATTTTTCTACGAGAGCAGAAAGTTCTTCTTCTGTTCTGTTTTTATTTACAGCATGATTTAAGAGATCGCGTATTTCACTTTCAGTCTGTTTTTCTGCGTAACCTCTTTCTGGAGAAATACCTGCCTTCATTGTTTTAATTACGCCGTCATCAGGTACAACCCAGTCAACTCTAAGCTTCTGTCCGTATTCTTCGCCAGCAGGCATAAGAACGATTGTAACTTTCTGATCAGGTTTTTCGCTTAAAGTTATGGTTGAAGAACCTTCCATTCTTGTAACGGCACCGTCTTTTGCCTTAAGAGTAAATGTATATTTTTTTCCAGTAGCAAGCCTTACATTCGACTCTTCAAGGAATCTATCATAACTAAAATCATTACAGATTATTTTTCCTGTGTCAGATCCATCATCATTTTCATCTGAATAAGTAAGAGTATAGTTATAAAGATATAAATATTTCTTTATGTTGTGATCATCTGAGTTTGGAATAGCTGTTCTTTCACCAAAATCCGAAAGTGAATCTGAAACTGCAAAACTTACTGTTGCAATTTTGGCAGCTGCATTTTCTTCAGGTTGCTCTATATTCAAATTTGAGCAGGAATTAAGAAAAATTCCGCAAAAACAAATGTAAAAAACAAATGAAAAAAACAAAATTGCATTTCTAAAAATTTTCTTTGTCATTTTTCTTTCCTCCCTTATTTTACCGGTATAGTTATTTCTTTACTGAAAGGAACTGCCAAGCCATCATAAACAGCCATTACATAAATGGTGTTCTTAAAGTAATCAATTGTAAACTGTCTGGAAGTAAAGCCTGGTTGAGTAGAAGTAACTTTCGTAAAGTCTGCATCTCCTGCCCGCTTCCAATAAATCGTCCATTTTTTAAGACCTTCACCTGAATTTTCAAATGGAAGAGTTACAGTTATAGTGTATTTATTTGTTGAATCTTCATGTTTTATAAGCGCAATGTCTTTTTCTGCACTATCAATTACACCATCTCCATTTCCATCTTTGTTTGCAGTAGCTTCGCTGGAATCAATTTCTTCCCACGCTGCAAAATACTTCATATTTTCAGATGGGAATGTTTTAATAGAAGAAACATCAACTTTAGTACCACCTTTTGTTTCCCAACCGACAAATTTCATAAGCTTGCCGTCTATCCCTTTTTCAGCAACCCACTTAACATCGTTCAAATCTGCAGGAAAAACAACAGGAGCACCAAACTTGCCTTCTACTTCTCGATCCAGCGTGTCACCAAATTCATCTCCATTTGGCCATTCTGCATCTTCTGCATTGTCTCGGTTTGCAACAAATTCAAGCTCAATTTCCCTGCGGTCAAGCTTAATTTCTACGATGTTTTTAGAAACGTCTTCGCTAATAATAATGTCGTGTTCGCCGTTAACATTATTCAATCTAAAGCCTTCGAATCTTCCGCCTTTATTAAAATCAGTTGTGTGGATTACAACCTGAGTTCTAAATCCTGGAAGTTCACGGCCAGTTGTATCATCTGGGAAAGCAGGATTTTGTTCATAAACACGGTTGTTTCTAGGACAATCAATCGTTTCAAAAAGATATCTTACTGTGTACTGAACCGTCATGGATTTTGTTACGGCTTTATATTTCTGTACAGGTTCATCAGTTACAACGCCTGTAAAATCAGGTGACCAGTAATCGAATACATCGCGTTTATCTTTAGAATGGAAATCTGCCCTAACAGCTGTAATAAGAGTTCCATATTTGAGACCAGTCAAAGTTCGAGGACTAACATCTTCTTTGAAGTCGTGATTCTGTCCGTTCCATTCTCCTGCTGTATTCCAGATTAAACCGTTTGGATCAAAGGTTACATCATATTTCTTTCGGTTCAGATAAACCCTAACAACTGTAGAATCATCAGGTTCAATTCCTGCTAATATAATAGAAGATTTATTTTCAGAAACTGTAAGACCTTTTGTATTTTCACCAAGTTTTCCAACATAGGCCCTGCAGAATTCAAAACCTTTATGTTCTTTTATATCAAAGCTGACAGGAACCGGAGTTTCGGAATTGTAATCGCCAACTTTAGTATCTGTGTCGTCTCTGTTCATCGAGTAATTCGAATCTTCAATATTTTCAAGATAATACTCAACACCATAAAGAGCACCTGAGCGTTCATAGACTGCTTCGTAACGGATGTTCTTTGCAGGGAACGTTGGATTTGCAGGCAAATCTCCGTGAACAGACTGCCATTTAGTAAAGGCATGGTGTTCTTTTAGTGGAGGCGGTGGCAGCGTCAAAATCGGATCAAGATATTTTCCGCTTACTTTTACAATCTGTTCGCCTCTGTTAAATTGTCCACCATTTGCATTTAATGTTAAGGTAACTGTCGCGCGGTTGTATTTGATTTCAATAACTGTAGAATTGTCAACATTTACTTCCTGCTGTTTAAATGGCAGTGAATAATATCCTGGAATATTATCATAAGCTTTTGCCTTAGTAAGAATTTCCGAACCTGCAGAATATTTTTCATCAGGATATCTTGGATCCGAAGCATATGTTCCATCTTTCTGTTCAAAAAGATGTTTGATTGTATATTCAGGAGGATCTTTATCCCAAACTGCAACATAGTGTCTGTCCTCTGTGAACTTAAGATGTACTTTTCCGCCAACTTCATTCCATCCTTCAAAGTTCCAGACATTACCGAAAACTTCTTCTCCATTATTATTGATGATATCTGTTTCATCACGGTAACATTCAATGCAGCTATATTCAGTAAAATCAGCTTCATATTTACCATAAATGTAACGTTCTGAATGGTAATCATCATGATCCTTACCATCAACATTCTTCCACCTTGCATAAGCAGCATCAAGCTCAAACTTATATGTAAACACTCGTCGATTATAGTAAACGTTAAGAACTGCTGATGGTTCATCAATTTCATTTATAGTTACCTGGGTAAAACTTTCAGCATGGAAACCATATCTTGAAATTGCCTTGTAATTTGATTTATGACCAGGGACCCCTGCGGCCGCATTCATGGCAACAAGAGTATATTTCTGATCTAAGGTTGCATCTTCCGGATAATTAAGATTTTCTTCATAAACCTTTACAATGTAGTTTGAATGAACTTCGTCCCAGACAGAATAAAAAGTGTGATTTTCTGCAGGATAAGTTTCTGGAATACGCACAGTAACAACATCTTCAGCCTTAATATCTTCTGTCCAGCCTACAAATTTTGCATCGATTTTCTTGATTTGAGTGATATCAATTAAAGGAAGGCGTTCACCATATTTTCCTTGAATCTCGTGAACATTTTCTGTCAAATCCCATTCGCCGCCGTTTGGATTAAACGTAAGAGTAATTCGTTTGCGAGTGTATTTAATAGTAAGAATACCGTTTTCAACTGTTTTATTTTCAGGAAGAAGCTCAAAACCTTCTGGTATTGTTGGAGAGAAATTATCAGGATTAAATTCTCCTGAAGTTATTTTTGTAAGGGAAGAATCAACATCATCATTATCCAGAGCTTCATACTCTTCAATGACTGAATAAACTATTTTTGTATCTTCCGGTTCATCAGGCTCTGCTGTTTTTTTTACAGACTCTGCTTTTTTAAAGTCCTCAATCATGTTGGAACAGCCCGTAAAAATCAGCGAAAATACTATATATATATATAGGTATTTAGAAGTCTTTCTCATATCAAACTCCTCCATTTATTGCCATGAAAAAATTAATCATAACAATCCGTAATTTAAAATAATAATTAAAAAGGAAAGATTTGTCACGAAAAATCTTTAAATTATCCAAAATTATATTAGTATTTTCGTCAGAATATTGGAGATTTTATATAGAAAAGTACAAGCAAAAATAGTTTTATTCTTTCGTGTTTCTCACTTTGTTCGAGCCGTGGTTTTCGCGGGTCAACTATTTAGTCTTGCCAGTTCAATTAGAAGTGACCGGCACAAATGAATCAAAAATAAACACATCAAAATTATTTTTTGCTGCATCAAGTTGCTCCTGACTCTTTATTGTCCAGGCAACTGCTTTGTTACGGAAAAGTTTTCTGCAAAGTTTTCGACCCATTACATTTTTATATCGGATATTACTTTTACCACTTGGTTTGAAACTAACTTCAAACAAAATACCCCTGGCAGATTATATCCACCAGGGGTAAAAATATGACTACGTGAGGTTTAATGTAGTTTTATAACCTTATTCAGCATCCTGAAGGGCATCGAAGCCTGACTGACCTGTGCGAACCTTAACTACGTTCTCTACAGGGTAAACGAAGATCTTACCATCACCAATGTGACCTGTGTACAGAGCCTTCTTAGCAGCTTCAATTACATCATTTACAGGAACCTTACTTACAACGATTTCTACCTTTACCTTTGGCAGCAAGTTGATATCCATTGCAACACCGCGGTAGTATTCGCTGGCACCTTTCTGCATACCACAACCCATTACGTTGATAACTGTCATACCAGTTACACCAATCTGGTTCATAGCTTCCTTAAGAGCAGCGAACTTGTTCTGACGTGTAACAATAACAACTTTGTGTGCTGGAACATCGCTTGAGCTTGGAGCTGTTGCAGGAACAGAAAGTACTTCTACTGTCTGATCTGCTGTCAAAGTTACGCCAGCAGCCTTTGCTTCGCTAACTTCGTCAGCTGTGTACTGTGTCATAAATCCGGCATAACCAGATTCAAGACCGTGTTCAAGCTTATCAAGTCCGACGATTTCTTCTTCAGCTGTTACGCGAAGACCAAGTGTCTTCTTGATTACAAGGAAAGTAATTGTGATTGTTACAGCAGTCCAGAGGGCTACAGAACCAAATCCAAGAAGCTGGATTCCAAGAAGTTTGAATCCACCGCCGTAGAAAAGTCCCTTCATTACTTCGCCAGTGCTGTCAGCAATACCGTATGCTGGAGCAGTTGGAGTTGCAAAAAGGCCTACAGCCAATGTACCCCAGATACCGTTCATCATATGAACTGCAACAGCACCAACTGGGTCATCGATGTGGAGCTTGTAGTCCAAAAGCCAAACACCAAAGATTACAAGGAAACCGGCAACAAGACCAATAACGATAGCACCAAATGCATCTGTTACATCACATGGAGCTGTAATAGCAACAAGACCAGCCAATGAAGCGTTCAAACACATTGTAACATCAGGCTTCTTGTATTTTACCCATGTAAAAATCATTGTTGTTACTGTAGCAATTGCAGGAGCAATTGTAGTTGTAAGGAAGATTGAACCAAGCTGATCCAAAGAAGTAGCAGCTGCACCGTTGAAGCCGTACCAACCCAACCAAAGAATAAATACACCAAGAGCTCCAATTGGAAGGTTATGTCCAGGGAAAGCGTGAACCTTAGTTACCTTTCCGCTTTCATCGCGTTCGAACTTTCCGATACGTGGTCCAAGCAAAGTTGCACCGATAAGAGCAGAAATACCACCAACCATATGAATAGCACAGCTACCAGCAAAATCGTGGAATCCCATCTGAGCAAGCCAACCGCCGCCCCAAATCCAGTGAGCTTCAATCGGATAAATAAGACCAGAAATAATAGCTGAATAAACACAGTAAGAAAGGAACTTTGTACGTTCAGCCATAGCACCAGAAACGATTGTTGCTGTTGTGGCACAGAAAACAAGGTTGAATACGAAGTTTGAGAAGTCAAAACCTTCGTAAGCTGTAAAAATATCAAAACCAGGCTTACCAATAAGCCCACACAAATCTTCGCCAAGCAAAAGGCCAAAACCAATAAGGATGAACATTACTGTACCAATACAGAAGTCCATAAGGTTTTTCATGATGATGTTACCTGTGTTTTTTGCACGGGTAAAACCAGTTTCTACCATTGCAAAACCGGCCTGCATCCAGAAAACCAGTGCGGCGCCAATCAAAAACCAAACGCCGAAAATCAAACTGCTAACTTCTTCCACTTTGTACCTCCAAGAAGAATAAAAAAAAAGCGTGCTTCAAACTAACCACCGGTGGCAACTCAAGTGGTATCGTTCAAAGCACGCCATTGTGCTAATTAAAAATAAAGTTTCGGGAAAAACTCCCCCTTTAATAAATAGTGGTCGAGTTTTGTCGTCTTTGCGAAGCAAAATGTGAGCCTCTTGCGAACAAGACAAAACTCGTTAGCAACCGCAGGTTGCGTCTTATACACGGAACAACAAGTCTTCGTAGCAAGGGAATGGCTTGTATTCTTCACCGATTAAAGGTTCCATTTCGTCATAGATTGCGCGTGCTGCATCCATTGCTGGAATAACTTCGTCAACGTAAGCACGTGCAACTTTCATTACATCGCCAGCGCTTTCTGCTTTTGCATGAGCACTTTCAAGAACTGAGGCAGCGGCACACAGTTTTCCAGAAAGATCATCAAGCTTTGAAAGAACTTCAGTCTGAGCAGAAGCTTTTGCACTCTGGATTACGGCTCTCAAGTCAAGAACTGATTTTGAAACCGATTCCATGTATTTGTA
>JAZQNJ010000063.1:0-57070 GCA_045627285.1 Treponema sp.
AGAAGCTTCTGGTACTTCAAACATGAAGTTTATGGTAAACGGTGCCCTTACAATGGGTACAATGGACGGTGCTAACATCGAAATTTTCGAAGAAGCAGGCAAAGAAAACGGCTTCCCATTCGGACTTTTAACAGAAGAAATTCAGAAAATGGAAGCAGAACATTCTTATAATCCACAGCAGTATCTGGAACGCAATCCAGCTCTTGCAAAGATTGTTGAACAGCTTGTTGACGGAACTTATGACCCAAGTCGCCAGGTATTCAAAGAAATCCATGATTCCCTTGTTTACGGTGTTGAAGGGCAGAGACCAGACGTTTACTACGTTCTTGCAGACTTTGACAAATACGTTAAGGCACAGGAAGAACTTGCTGCAGCTTATGCAGATAAAAAAGGCTGGGCCCGCAAAACACTTATTAACATTGCTAACAGCGGAAAATTCTCTTCAGACCGTACAATCGAAGACTATGTTCGTGACATCTGGAAGATCAAAAAAGTTGTCGTTGCTGACAGCGAAGTAAAATAAGGGCGTTTCGGCAACTGCGTTGCCGCCGGGCCAACCGAGGCTCTGGCTTTCGCCTCCGACCAAAAAGGGTGCTGAAAATCAGCACCCTTTTTGTTTGCCCTCCGGGCACCTCTAATGTCCCTAACGCGATATTTTATTGAAGAATGGGAAAAAAAGACTTATAATTTAACAAAGTTTTTCTATAAAAACATGGAGGAAAAAATGAAAAAGATTTTGACTGCTCTTGTAGCTGTTGCACTTGTTGCTTCAGTTTTTACTGGTTGTTCAAAAAAAGCTGCAAAGGCAGCTGATGGAAAGGGAAAGGTTTGGATTGTAGCAACACATACAGTTTTCAGACCATTTGAATTTACAAACGAAAAAAATGAATTCGTTGGTATTGATGTTGATATTCTTGCAGCTGTAGCAGAAGATCAGGGATTTAAATACGAACTTCAGTCACTTGGCTGGGATGCAGGTGTAGCTGCTGTTCAGGTTGGACAGGCTGATGCTCTTATTGCCGGCGCAACAATCAAACAGGAACGCATCGATTCAGGATGGATTTTCTCTGATGGTTATTACGATGCAACACAGACTTTTGCTGTTGCTAAAGACAGCTCTATTGCTTCTTTTGAAGACCTTAGAGGTAAAATTGTTGCTGTAAAGAATGGTACTGCTGGTGCTGACTTTGCACGTTCAATTAAAGAAGAATACAACCTTACAATCCACGTATTTGAAGATTCTCCAACTATGTATCAGGATGTAATCATGGGTAACAGCGTTGCTTGTGTTGAAGATACTCCTATTATGGCTGACAACATCAAGACTGCAGGTCTTGGACTTAAGATTCCTGCAGGAATGGAGAGTGCTGGTGCTCCATACGGTTTCGCAATCATGAATCCCGTAAACCAGGAACTCCTCGATATGTTCAACGCTGGTCTCAAGAACATCAGAGAAAACGGAAAATACCAGGCTATTTTGGATAAATACTTGAAATAAAAAATCCATTCATGGATTTTTTATTTCAGACGGAACAATCCGTTAAAAAAGGGCTGTCTTAGAAGATTTTAAAACTTCAATAAGACAGCCCCTTTTTTTTGTCCAATATGCAAAAAAAAAGCTGCCTTTTTTTGGACAGCTTTGTATCAATCTAAGTATTGATTAGAATTACCAGGTAGTAATTGCATTACCCTCTTTGTCTGTGGCTTTACCTACAAGAATAAGAATAAAGTCGATGAAAACCCAAAGGAATCCTACTCCAAGAATTGAAAGAATAAGCTGTACGACAGCTGTACCGATCTTTCCTTCATAAAATCTGTGGGCTCCCAGTCCACCCAGGAAGAAACACAGTAATAAATCTACTGTTCTGCTTTTACTTGAAACTTCAGCCATAATTTTACCTCTTTTTTACTAAGCTTAAGATAATTTATTATACTACAGGTTTTCAAATCCGAGAGAAATATCATCAAATTTTATTGGTTAAAACCTCTGCACACAATTAATTTTTCCTTTATAATGTAAGGGAAAAATTAATTGGAGTAAAAAATGTTTGATATTCTTCGGGTATATTCTTTAATGCTGCTCCAGTCATTGGGTAATACACTTTTACTTACTTTACTGGCATTGTTCTTTGCCATGATTGTGGGTTTAATTTTTGCCCTTTGTAATGTTAGCCGCAGCAAAATCTTCAATGTAATCGGATCTGTTTATGTTGATGCTGTTCGTGGTGTTCCACTTATTGTTCTTGCATATTTTATTTATTTTGGTGTACCACAGTTTTTCCGTCTTATGGGCGTAAATAACTTCCGTCTTCCAGCTCTCTATGCCGGTACAATTGCACTGGCAATGAACTGCGGTGCCTACATGGCAGAAATTTTTCGTGCAGGAATTGAATCCATCGATAAAGGCCAGATGGAAGCAGGCCGTTCACTGGGCTTGAGTTATGGAACTACAATGCGGACAATCATCCTGCCTCAGGCCATTAAAGTTATGATTCCTTCCATTATCAATCAGTTCATCATCACCCTCAAGGACACATCAATCCTGTCTGTTATCGGTTATCCGGAACTTACAAATATGGGTAAAACTATTTCCGGCAACACATTCAAATCACTTCAGACATGGGCAATTGTCGGAATTATGTACATGATTGTAATCGTTACATTAAGTAAAATTGCAAAAATTATCGAAAGGAGATTAAAACGCAATGCAGAGCGATAAAATTAAAATTCATGTTGAAAATCTCCAGAAAAAATTCGGTAATCTGGAAGTATTAAAAGATATCAGCCTGGACGTTCACGAAGGTGAAGTTGTATGTATCATTGGACCGTCTGGTTCTGGAAAATCAACTTTCCTCCGCTGCCTCAATCATCTGGAAGTTCCAACCAGTGGAACTATTCTTGTTAACGGCACAGACATTACAGACAAAAAAACAAATCTGAACAAGGTGCGTGAAAACATCGGAATGGTATTCCAGCACTTTAATCTGTTTGCAAATATGAGCGTTATTAAGAATCTGATGCATGCTCCTGTACAGCTAAAGAAAATGTCTAAGGCAGAAGCTTATGTTACAGGAATGAAACTACTCGAAAGGGTAGGTCTTGCTTCAAAGGCTGACGTTCATCCGCAGCAGCTTTCCGGTGGACAAAAACAGCGTGTTGCAATTGCCAGAAGTCTTGCCATGAATCCTTCCATTCTCCTTTTTGATGAACCGACATCGGCCCTGGACCCGGAAATGGTTGGTGAAGTCCTTGCAGTAATGAAAGAGCTGGCAAAAGGCGGCATGACAATGGTTGTTGTAACACACGAAATGGGATTTGCCCGTGAAGTAGCAGACAGAGTAATCTTTATGGATGGTGGTTACATCGTGGAACAGGGTACTCCAGAAGATGTACTTCTTCATCCACAGTCGGACAGAGCAAAAAGCTTCCTGGAAAAGGTATTATAAATTGTGGGCGTTGCGGCTTTGCCGCCGGGCTCTTGCTCCCGGGAGGTCGCAACGATCCCTAACGCGGAGGAAATATTATGAAAAAAATCATTACAATCAGCCGTGAATTCGGTGCAGGCGGCGGTGAAATAGGAAAAAAAGTAGCTGAAGCACTTGGTTATGAGTATTATGACAAGAGTATCATCATAAAAGCTGCCAGTGACATTAATATGGACGTGGGCAAAGTAATGAAAAATGATGAAACAGCACCTCTTCTATCCGGTTTTACACAGGCCCTGTTTGATTTTTACAGTACTCCGGTAAATGAACAGATTTTTGAAGCACAGAAAACTGTAATCCGCCGGTATGGTGAACACGGCAAATGTGTTATTGTAGGGCGAAATGCAAATCAGATCCTTGGTCAGTTTGATGACAGTTTCCACATATTCATTCACGCAGATAAATATTGGCGTCTTCAGCGTCTTAAGGCGGATCAGATGAAGGATGCTTCGGAAGAAAAAATTCTTCAGGAAATGGAAAAAATCGACAAAATCAGACGTAAATACTGTTCTTATTACACAAACTCAGACTTTGGAGACAGCCGTGGATACGATCTTTGTATAAGTACTTCAAAGATTTCTATTGATGATGCTGTAAAAATGATAGTGGAGCTTTGTAAATAAGCATGAAGTTTCCAGAATTTATAAAGCCCGGTGACACAATCGCTGTTGTTGCCCCATCCTTTGGTGCCGTAACTGACCCTTACACATGGAAATTCAAGGAAGCCTTGAGGCAGTTTGAACTGCGGGGATACAAAGTAGTAACCGGTGACTGCTGTTATAAAAATGACGGGCTTGGTATATCTACAGATCCTAAAACTGCAGCTGAAGAACTTATGAAGTATTATCTGGATCCTTCTGTAGATGCATTATTCAGCTGCGGCGGCGGTGAACTTATGTGCGAAACTATGACCTATGTGGACTTTGAAAAGCTTAAGTCTGCAAAGCCAAAATGGTTTATGGGTTATAGTGACAATACTAATTTTATTTTTCCACTGGCTGTAAGATGCGGAATTCCTGCGATTTACGGTCCTAATGCTCCAGGATTTGGTAAACCATGGGAACAGAGTGAACTGGATGCCTGGAATTTACTGGAGGGAAAAATCTCTTCTGTAAGAGGGTACCCGCAGTTCCAGAATCCTGATGTAGAGTCAGAAGATCCTTTGTCTCCATATATATACACCGACCCAAAAGAGCTGGTTTCTTACATACCTCATAATGGCAGTCTCAAAAGGGCTGCTCATTCAACTGAAATTACTTTTGACGGAACTTTAACAGGGGGATGTCTTGATTGTCTCGTTGGATTAAGCGGTACTAAGCTTGATACTGTTGAAGAATTTAACAGACAGCATAAGAAAGTAGTCTGGATGCTGGAAAGCTGTGATTACAATCCTATGGATATAAGAAGGGCATTGTGGCATTTGCGGGAAAACGGCTGGTTTAAGAATGCATCTGGTTTTATTATTGGAAGACCTTTTGCTGCATTTCGTCAGGAACTGATGGGAGTAAACCAGTACAATGCAGTTACAGGAATTCTGGAGGAACTTGGTGTCCCTGTAATAATGGATGTTGACGTGGGACATATTGATCCGGCAATGCCTCTGATAATTGGTTCAGAAGCCAGGGTTTCTGTAAAAGGTGATGATATTAAAATTGACTTTTCTGAAGGTTGAATCCGGCAATGACAAAAGGGAATCCGACAGTGAAAAATGTTTAATCATACAATGACGGCAATATTGTTTTAAGACATAAAAAAAAGACGGCTTGAGTGTGTGCCTGAAACTGTACAAATAATGTTCAATTTCAGGGGGCACTTCAAAGCCGTCTTTTTTTTGGGACTAATAGTATTAGTCTTTGTTCATGAAGTAACCAACAAGTGCCAGTACCCAGCCTGCAATAATCAGGTAGAAGCCGTATGATGGGTGCATATCAAACATGCTATTAAGACCTCTTATTAATTTCTTTGCCCATGGGTTAATGTTAAGGAAAGAAATAACAAGGTAAATTCCACCTGCTACTGATACGATAAGGGAAATAAGTTTTGCAGGAATTCCTTTTAAAGCAACAAAACTGAAAACGATACCTGCAACAGCACCTGCAAGTGCAAGGATACCTGCGATTTTAAGGTCGCTGGAACCGTCTGCTGTAATTACATCGATAATGTTAGTTCCTGAGAATCCCCATCCAGAAGCTTTGAGAGGGAGGAAACATCCTACTACTACGAGAACGAGACCAATAAGATAAAGACTTAAAGGTGATTTTTTTGACATAAAAATTATCTCCTTAATTTATGTTGATAAGAAATATTATAGCACAGGGAGAGGGATTTAACAAAAAAAATCAAATGTAGCCCGGATGGGGAGCCCGAAGTTGCCGCAGGCAATGAGCGTTAGTGAAGGCGGACCAGCCGGAGATGGTGGAACATGGGCTTCTTATTGACAAACAAAGCGGTAGAAACTATAGTGAATTTAATTCATACCTTATTACTAGGTAATAAAAAAGGAGATAGAAATGAAAAAATTAATCGCTGTTGTTTCAGCTGCACTTCTTGTATTTGCATTTGCAGGCTGTAACAAAAAAGCAACTTCAACAATTCAGAAGGGTGTTCTTAAAGTAGGAGCTACTCCTGAACCTCATGCAGAAATCCTTAATCTCGTAAAAGATGACCTTAAGGCTGCAGGTATTGACCTGACAGTAATCGAATTCACTGATTATGTAACTCCAAACGATGCTCTTGAAGCTGGTGATATTGATGCTAATTACTTCCAGCATCTTCCATACCTTGAAAGTTTCAACAAGGAAAAGGCTTATCATCTGGTAAATGCCGGTGGAATCCATGTTGAACCAATCGTACTTTATTCTAAGAAAGTTTCTAAGCTTGCTGATCTGGCTGACGGTGCAGAAGTTGCAATTCCAAATGATCCGACAAACGAAGGTCGTGCACTTCTTCTTCTTCAGGCTGCTGGTCTTATTACTCTCAAGGCTGAAGCTGGAATCACTGCAACTCCAATCGATATTAAAGAAAACAGCAAGAACCTTAAATTCAAAGAAATTGAAGCTGCTTCTCTTCCACGCGTTCTTGCAGATGTTGATGCTGCTGTAATCAACGGTAACTATGCTATTCCTGCAGGTCTTTCTGCAAAAGAAGACGGTCTCTTCGTTGAAGGTGCTGAATCTCCATACGTAAATGTTATTGCCGTTAAAGACGGTAACCAGAATAATGAACAGATCACTGCTCTCGTAAATGCTCTCAAGAGCGAAAAAGTAAAGGCATGGATCGAAGCAAAATATCCTAACCAGGAAGTTGTTGCTGTGTTCTAATGAAAATTTCGCCATCCCTGGCAAAATTTTCGTTGCGACAACTCTTTTGAGTTGTTGCTTCATGGCCTTAAGTTACAAGGCATGGTGGCGTCCTTGCCGCCTTTGGGATGGGATCATCCTTGGCAATTTTTTTTATACAGGTCCTCTGGTTTCAGGGGACTTTTTGTTTTAGGGGACAGGGGACTAATGGTTGTAACGGATGTTAAAACTGTATAAATATGCATCTAATACGAATAAATATTGACCATTTGGTTTTAATAAAATAAAATTAAGTTAGGGGTACATTGGCGATTTATACCGGGTATCCCTTTTTCTTTTTCATATGGAGGCAAATTTTATGAAAAAATTAGTAGCTGTTATTTCTGCTGCTCTTATGGTTCTTGCTCTTGCAGGATGCAGCAAAAAAGCTGAAAAGGGTGAATACACAATCGAAAAAGGCGTATTCAAGATTGGTATGGAAATCGGTTACCCACCAATGGAATACTACGATGCTGATGGAAAAACTCCACTTGGTTTTGACGTTGAGATGGGTAAGCTCCTTGCTGCAAAACTTGGACTTGAAGCTGAATTCGTTGATACTGCATGGGACGGAATTTTTGCAGGACTTGAAACAGACAAGTATGATGCTGTAATTTCTGCAGCTACAATCACTCCAGAACGCCTTGAATCTATGGACTTTTCAAAGGCTTATATTGGAAATGGTCAGGCTATCATTCTCCAGAAAGATTCAACTCTTAACGTAACAAAACCAGAAGATCTCACAGGTCTTAAAGTTGCTTACCAGGCTGAAACAACTTCTGACATCTTTATGGAAAAAATGGCTGCTAAGGGCCTTAAATTTGAAAAATGTGAATTTGACAAAGTAATCAACGCTTACGATGAACTTGCTCTCGGACGCTGCGATGCAGTAGTTTCTGATGCTCTCGTATCAGCTGCTTACCTTGGACCAGATTCAAAATACAAATCAGTTTGGGTTGGTGAAGCTGATGAATTCTTCGGAATTGCAATCAAAAAGGGCAACACAGTTCTTCTCTCAAAAGTAGACGAAGCTCTGGCAGAAATCAAAGCTGATAAATCTCTTTCTGAAGTTTCTCAGAAAATCTTTGCAGCAGACCTTATTGCTGAATAATTAAAAATACTTTTCAATATGGTGGCACAGGCGGATTAAAGTCTGTGCCACTGAAGTTTTTAGGAGTTTTTGGACATGGAAGCTGCTTTAATAAAAATAATCGGATGGATTCCTGCTCTGCTTGGCGGTGCAAAAATCACAATTCTTCTTACTATTGCATCTGTTGGTGCCGGAACTGTTTTCGGTCTTTTACTGGCACTTGGTAAAATTTCCAAAAATGCGATTATTAACAAAATAAGCAGCGTTTATATTTTCTTTTTCCGTGGAACTCCACTTCTTATGCAGCTGTACTTTATTTACTTTGGACTTCCTAAGATTTGCCCTGCATTAACTTTGCGCAATAAATTCCTGGCAGCGTTTATTGCATTTAGTCTTAATTCTGCTGCTTACATGGCTGAATATATTCGTGCGGCAATTCAGTCGATTGATAAAGGTCAGTATGAAGCCAGTCACGCACTGGGAATGAATTACTTTCAGACAATGGCCTTAGTTATTGTGCCACAGTCTATACGCCGTCTTATTCCATCAATTGGTAATGAATTTATTATGGTACTGAAGGATGCTTCTCTTGTTTCCCTCATTGCCCTTGAAGATATTACAAAAATCACCAGAAGTATTGCATCTTCTTCTGGAAACGAAATCGTTTATCTGCCGGCTATGATTCTTTATCTTATCATCACAGCAGTATTCTCATTCGTATTTAACAAAACTGAAAAGAAATTCTCGGTTTACGAGTAAAGATGAAGGGAGGATTTGAAAAATGAGTATGATTAAAACAGAAAATATCTGCACAAACTTTGGCGACCTTCATGTATTAAAGAATGTTTCTCTCGAAGTTAAACCTCAGGAAGTTGTTTGTATTATTGGGCCTTCTGGAGCCGGTAAATCAACTTTTCTTAGAACTCTTAATCATCTTGAACATATTGATAATGGTAAAATCTGGATTGAAGACAATCTGATGAACGAATACGAAAATGGTGTTTGCAAGTTCAGAATGCCAAAAGCAGAAGAAAACAAACTTCTTCTTGAAATGGGCATGGTTTTCCAGAGATTTAATCTGTTTCCGCATAAAACTGTTCTTGAAAATGTAATGCTTTCGCCTGTTCATGTTGCAAAACAGAAGAAAGCCGAAGTAAAGGAAAAGGCCTTAAAACTTCTGCAGATGGTAGGACTTGAAGCAAAAGCAGATGAATATCCAAACCGCCTTTCTGGTGGACAGCAGCAGCGTGTTGCTATTGCCCGTGCCCTTGCCATGGAACCAAAAATCATGCTGTTTGATGAACCTACATCAGCTCTGGATCCTGAACTTGTTGGGGAAGTTCTTTCTGTAATGAAAAAACTTGCAGACGATGGAATGACAATGATTGTTGTAACTCACGAAATGGGATTTGCAAGAGAAGTAGCTGACCGGGTTGTATTTATGGAAGACGGCCGTATTGGTGAGATGGGATCTCCTGAAGATATCTTTAACAATCCAAAAAGTGAACGTCTCCAGAAGTTCCTTAACTCTGTACTGTAGTTTTATAAATTATTTAAGGCTGTCTGCAATTGCAGCGGCAACACGCTCTCCGTCCATTGCGGAACTTCCGATTCCTCCTGAGTATCCGGATCCTTCACCACAAGGATAAAGGTTTTTGATTACGGTGCATTCCAGTGTTTCTTTGTTGCGGAGAATACGTACCGGTGTAGAGGTGCGTGTTTCTGACGCAATAAGGAGAGCTTCCTGACATACAAAGCCTTTCATGCTTTTGTTGTATTCCTTAAATGCAGTCTGAAGTCTTTTTGAAATATCAGGCGGAAGCCATTTGTCCAGTCGGGAAGGAACAACACCTGGTTTATAGCTTGTTACAGGCAGATTCTTGCTTTCTTTTCCTTCAATAAAATCTGTAAGGCGCTGGGCTGGGGCGTACTGTCCGTTTCCGTTCTGGAAAGTAAGCTTTTCGAGCCATGTCCTCCAGTAAAGTCCTGCAAGGGCCGGACAACCGTCTTTTACAGCTTCTTCTTTAAATTCATCTGGAATGTCTTCAGGTCGTCGCTCTACAACGATGGCAGCGTTAGACCACTGGCTGTTTCGTCCGCTGGATGACATTCCGTTTACAACAATCTGGTCGGTACTAGTGGCACATGGAACTACGTAACCGCCCGGGCACATACAGAAGCTGTAAACACCTCGTTCATTAACCTGGGTTGTAAGTCTGTATTCTGCTGCATTTGGCATTTCTTGTCCATGAAACTGAATGCTGTCGATAAGTGTACGGGGATGCTCAACTCTGACACCTACAGCAAAGGTTTTTGCTTCAAGACTGGCAGGTTCGATTTTTGCCAGCATGCGGTAGATATTACCTGCAGAGTGTCCTGTGGCAAGAATAACAGAATCTCCCTTAACCGAAGACTCTGCTCCTGATTTGAGATCTTTGATTTTAACACCTGTAGCTGTTAGCTGACCGTTTATCTTTTCTGTAATTAAATCTGTGCAAAGAGTTCCGAAGTGAATTTCTCCTCCCAGTTCAATTATCTTCTTTTCCATTTTGTCTATAATCGCAGGGAGTTTGTCTGTACCGATATGAGGGTGTGCATCTGTAAGAATGTTTGGATTTGCTCCGAATTCAACAAAAATACGGTAAATTTTATAGATATCGCCTCTTTTATTTGAGCGGGTGTAAAGCTTTCCGTCGGAGAATGTACCGGCACCACCTGATCCAAAACAGAAGTTGGAATTTTCGTCAAGAATACCGTTTTGTGTAAGGTTGTCAATGTTCTGGGATCGAATAGTTGTTGGATTACCACGTTCGATGATTACAGGTCTGATTCCTGCTTCAAAAAGGCGGAAGGCTGCATAAAGACCTGCTGGTCCTGAACCAACGATGATTATTGTTTTGGAGTCAGGAGTGCATTTTTTCCATGTAAGGGCAACTTTGTCTTCGTCTACAGGTTCTTCGCCGATGTAAACCTTAAATCTCATGATCAGTTTGATCTGAGAATGACGGGCATCAATGGATTTTTTGATAAATACAGGAGTGATTTTCTGGCCGCTAAAAGAAATTTTCTTCTGAGTCAGGGTTTGACGGATTCTGGCATCGATTACTGCCTGATTGTTTTCCTGATCAGGCATGAGGGTGATTGAAAGTTCACAAGTCATGCCGTAATTATATATTAAACATTAAATAAATCAATCTGGGATCCGATTCGAGAAATTGAATCCTGCATTGAACATGAAATCTGGGTAAGGGTTTTACCGTTTGTCTGAATCTGATTTGCACTGTTAGTCATATCAACAACACTGGATTTAATTTCATCTGTTGCAGCCTGGAGTTTCTGAACCTGACTGAGAATGGCAGCGTTGCCCTTAGACATTGCACCTGAAGCAGACCGTACTTCAGAAGTTGAATTGTTCATCATCTTAAGGGCATCTGTAATCTGGTGGCTTCCAACTTCGCTTTCTTCCATGGCAGCCTTAATCTGTTGTACAAGCTGATCGGTGTCATGGATTTTAGATGTAACAGCCTGGAATGAAGACTGAGCCTCAGCAGAAGTACGAACAACTTCCTGAATCGATTCCTGAATAAGAGTAAGCTCATCCCTGATTTTCTTAGACTGGCGGCTTGAAGTTTCTGAAAGAACGTGAATTTCGTCGGCAACAACAGAGAATCCACGACCAGCATCACCTGCGTGAGCAGCTTCGATGGAAGCATTCATAGCCAGAAGGTTTGTTTCGCTGGCAATCTTAGAAATTGTCTTATTGGCTTCCATAAGCATGCGGCTTTGTTCTTCAATCTTTTTAATCTGCTCGTTAACAGTATTCTGTTTTGAAATACCGGAATTAGTATTTTTTTCCAGATCACTGAATGAATCAACCATATGTTCTGTACTGCGGGTAACAGATATGATGTTTCCAAGCATCTGTTCTACAGCTGCACTGGCTTCTGAAACCCCGGAAGACTGGTTTTCGATAAGGCTGTTAAGAGAAGAAATGCTTTGTGCAATCTGGTTTACAGTTCCTGCTGTTTCTTCTACAGATTCACCCTGTATATCGATTTTAGAGCTTACTCTGTCGATGTTAGAGATAATGTCTTTGATGGAAGAGCCTGTTGCAGTAGTTGTAGTGACCATGTCCAGATCAATTACTGCAATCTGGTCTTTAGATTCTTTTATGCGGCGGATAATGTGACGAAGGTTTTCTGTAAATGTATTGAATCCTTTTACCACGGCACCGATTTCGTCATTTGATTTAACTTCGATTTTCTTTGTAAGGTCAGCGTCTCCGGAAGCGATTTCGATAATTGAATCTTTGAGACTTGAAAGTGGGTGAACAAGAATTGTCATATAAACTGAAGTTACAAGAAGCAGAATAGAAGCAATGATGATTGAAATTAGAATGATTTCAAATGCGCTTTTCTTTGCAACAAAGTTGATTTCTGACTGAGGAATTGCAATAGCCAGAGACCATTCAGTTTTATAAATCGGACAGAAGAAAACATGGCTTGTGAGTTTTCTTTCATTATCGACAATAAGAGCATCTCCGGACTGTGCAAGAATCATTCTTCCTGTCATTTCGCGATACCCCTGGTATCCTGACTCTTCATCTCCCATAAGGTAGTAGTTTTGCATAATCTTGTTGCTGTCAGGGTGAGAAATGATGTTTCCTGTTGAGTCTACGGCATAAGTAAAACTGTTTTCGCCGATTTTTGTATTTGAAATCTGGTTTTTGATACGGCCCAGAGGAATTGCTGCAGTAAATACACCGCAGAAAGCATTGTTTTCTGTATAAACTGGAACTGAAATATTGAATACATAACCGATTCCATCAGGTGCTGATTCCGGGTCAGAAATATATTGTCTTTTTCCTTTTCCTGCAATTTCTGAGAAATATTTTTTGTCGGAAATTGAAGAATAGTCTCCGTTTGAAGAATAAAAGTTTCCGTCAATGTCGGCAAATCCAACGTATTCAAAGTCTGTACTGATCTGATATTTAGTTGCAGTGATGAATTCTGCGGCAGTTTCTAAATCCCCTGATTTTAATTCACTGCTGTTTGTAAATACGTTAAGTTCTGTAAAGAAGCTGTCCATCCAGTAAGAAAGTGCCATGGCAGACTGTTCTGCAATATGTGATGTAAGTATTGCGTAGGTGTCTGTATTGTCTTTTGCAATCTGTCTTGTAAGTATAAAGGAAAGAGCACCGAAGGATATTACAAGGAAGAAAAGAAGTACTCTGGCAAATTTAAATGCCATTGTCTGATGAAAGTTTTTTAAGTATTTAAGTGAGAAGTGAAAATTTGATTTTTTCTGTTTATCCGGCTCAGATATAGAAAAATCTTCTGAATTTGAAGAATCAAGCTCTTCCAGCTCATCGAGGACATCGTCATCTTTAAGTGGGGCAGCTTCAGCTTCGCTAACAGTTTCAGGTAGACCGGCATCAATCTGATTTTTTTCTTTTTTCTTAAAAAACTTAAACATAGTTTTCTCCGTAATCGTAATTACTCTTCCTCATTTAAAATATCGGCATTTAATTATATCTCATTAAGAGAAAATTAGAGATAATTCTATGTTTCATATTATGGAAAAATTCGTTACAATTAATGGGATATTAATAAAGGTCAGTCCCATAAGATTAACTTACGGTGGTGTAATGGTTATTTCCACATACAGAAGGACCGCTGCAGAATTGCTTATTGGATACCCTTAAACATTTTTGAGGTTTTATTATGAAAATGAACAGTCTTGAGACTCTCTTAAAGGAAAATGAATATCCTGGACGTGGTATTGTTGCAGGTTTGAGTGAAGATGGCAAATATGCTGTCAGTGCATACTGGACAATGGGACGTTCTGCAGGAAGCCGCAACCGTGTCTTTGTTGTAGAGCAGGAAAACGGTACAGAAGTTATCCGTACAAAGGCTTTTGATCCTAGCCTTATTGCAGGAGATCCAAGCCTTATTATTTATGCTGCAGTTCGCCAGCTGGGCAACTTTACAATCGTAACAAACGGTGATCAGACTGATACAATTTACGAAGGAATGAAAAAGGGTGAAACTTTTGAACAGTCACTTCGCGTACGCAAATATGAACATGACGCTCCAAACTACACTCCACGTATATCTTCTCTTCTTAATGTAGAAAACGGAAAATACGACTACGCAATTTCTATCCTCAAGAGTGACAACGGAAACGGAGATAACACACTCCGATTTACATATACTTACGATGCTCCACTTGCAGGACAGGGACGTTTTATTCATACATACATGGGTAACGGTAATCCACTTCCTAGCTTTGAAGGTGAACCTGAACTTGTTGAGGTTAAAGGAAATATCGATGAATTTACAAATATGATCTGGTCGAGCCTTAACGAAGAAAACAAGGTTAGCCTTTTTGTACGTTACATCGACCTGGCAACAGGAAAGTACGAAGAAAGAATTCTTAACAAAAATAAATAAACATCTGGGGCTGTCCAGTAAGTAACGACCGCAGCGGTCATTGAGTTTGTCAAAATTATCATTGCACTAAATGTGGTGGTTTTGACAAGCTTAACCACCGTAGGTTGAACTTTTGGGGACAGCCCTCTTTTTTTTGTAATGTATAAATTAATCTGTTCTACACTTCTAATTGAAAAATCTCCTCAGGCCCTTCCTCTTGGAGCTGCATGTATTGCTTCTGCCGTAAAAAATGCCCCTGAAACAAAGGATAAATTTTCTGCAGAACTTATTGATTTTTGCCGTGAGTCTCCGGAAATAGAAGAAGTGTATGGGAAAATTGGTCCTGGGGGAGAAAAAGATTCCGGTGATAAAGCCTGCGGTATTTATATTGCCGAAAAGCTTCTTGAAAAAAAGCCGGATTTTGTATGTCTGAGCATTTATGTCTGGAATCATGTAATTCTTGAAACAGCTGCAAAAGAAATAAAAAAACAGTCTCCGGCCACAATACTCATTGGGGGAGGCCCTGAAGTAACTGCAGATCCTTTTGTTTTTGAAGGATTTGATTATACAACTGCAGGTGCCGGAGAAGGTGCTACGGTCCAGCTTCTTGAAAAAATAGCTGATAGAAATCTTCTTGTAAAAAACAGCGATGGTTCTGCTGTTGATTTTAACATTCCAGGGATTTATGCAGCCGGGGGTAAAGCTTCAGGTAAAGCTCCGGGAGGAAATCAGACTGCACCGCTGGCAGGAGAAAAACAGCCTCTTGTCCGTACCATTCCCTGCAATCCTGAAGTTCTTTCATCACCTTATCTGGATGGAACAATTGATGTGTCTAAGTATGGGGGAGCTTTGTGGGAACTGGCCAGAGGATGCCCTTTTAAATGTTCATATTGTTACGAAAGTAAAGGTGAAAAAAAAGTAACTTATTTTCCGATGGATCGGCTTGAAAAGGAAATTGAACTTTTTGCCCGTAAGAATATAAGCCAGGTTTTTGTTCTCGATCCTACATATAATGCCAGCAAAGAAAGAGCCGTTAAGATGCTTAAAATCATTGAGAAAAAAGCACCGGGCATGTTCTTTTATTTTGAAGCAAGAGCAGAATTTATAGACAGGGAACTTGCAAAGGCCTTTAGCCGCGTTCCATGTGCTCTGCAGATCGGACTTCAGAGTGCTGATGAAAATGTTCTTAAAAATGTTCATCGTACACTGGATAAAAAGAAGTTTATTAAAAACATCGGCTTTTTAAATGAAGAAGGTGTAACATTCGGATTTGACCTTATTTTTGGGTTGCCGGGAGATACACTGAAAGGATTCAGAAATTCCATTGATTTTGCTATAAGCCTGTATCCGAACAACCTGGAGCTGTTCTGTTTAAGTGTACTGCCAGGTACTGATCTTTATGATTCTGCAAAAGGGTTTGGACTTGAATGGGAAAAAACACCACCGTATCACGTTTTAAAAACTCCTGAGTTTCCGGAAAAGGATCTGGCCAGGGCAGCTGTTCTTGCCCGTGCTACAAATCTGTTTTATACACAGGGAAGAGCCGTTCCATGGTTTAACAGTGTGATTCGTCCTTTGAAGATGAAACCAAGTCAATTCTTTACAGAATTTGCAGATTTTATGGTTTCTGAAAAACAGGATTTACCTTCAATTAATTGTGATGTTACAGAAAAATCCCGAAAGATTACGTTGCTGCAGAAGAAGTTTGTGACAAAATTATACAGATTAAAACACCTGGACCGGCTTATTCCTGCGGCGGAGGATCTTATTACGATTAACGGAGCTCTGGGGCTTTGTACTTTTGATGGTACGGAATCAGAATTTACAACAAATTACTATCCGGATGATGTAATGAGCGAATACGGTACAGATCTCCAGTTTTTTGCAGATAACTGCGGAAAGGAAAAATGTCGTGTCAGGGTTTTCGTAGGTGAAAACGGTCCTGACTGGACAACTGTATAACAGAATTTTTAGAGGATTTGCGATGAAATTTTATATTGCTGCGTTTTTATTATCTTTGATGATGATTCCTGTACTGGCTGTTCCTTTTTTGCCTGCTGTTGGAGGTAAGCCTTCAAAAAAAGACAGAAGTGATTACAAGGAAAGAGCTGAAAACTATGACGGAAAGAATTTTGCAAATCTGAAGCCCGTTCTTTTTATGGATAAGGTTAAGGATGAAGATCCGGACAGACTTTCCGAAAAGCAGGTGCGACCTGATTATATCCTGCCGGAAAAAAGACCTTCGCTGCTTGAAAATCCTGGAACAGGGGATTTTAGCCTTACCTGGCTTGGTCATTCAACAGTGCTGATGCAGATGCATGGAATGAATATATTGATTGATCCTGTTTTTTCAAGGCGGATAAGCCCGGTTACATGGGCTGGACCAGAAAAGTTTGCAGTCAGGGATTTTGATTTTGGAAGCCTTCCAGAAATCGATATTCTTGTTTTAAGTCATGATCATTATGATCATCTGGATTATCAGACAATAAAAAAAATTGATAAAAAGGTAAAAAAATACATTGTTCCATTGGGAGTAGAGGCTCATCTTAAAAAGTGGAAGGTTGATGAGAAGAAAGTTATAAACATGGCCTGGTGGGAGGAAACAAGAATAAGAGGGCTTTCCATAACGGCTGTTCCTGCACAGCACTTTAGTGGACGCTGGATAACAGGGCGGAACCAGACTTTGTGGTGTGGATATGTGTTTAAGGATGAATTCCACAGGGTTTTTGACAGCGGGGACTCCGGGTATGGAGAACATTTTAAGGATATTAAAGATAAATTCGGTGGATTTGACCTGGCCATTCTTGAATGCGGACAGTACAACAAAAGATGGCCAGAAATACATTCCTTTCCAGAGGAAACAGTTCAGGCTGCAATTGAGCTTAATGCAAAGGTCTCTATGCCGGTTCACTGGGGAAGCATTGTTTTAAGTACAAATGGATGGGATGATTCTGTTTTAAGGTTTGTAAAAAATGCAGAGGAAAAAAAGGTTAATTACATTACACCTTACATGGGGCAGACTGTAAACCTTGAAAAACCAGAAGACTATAGGGAACAATGGTGGAAGTAAAAAGCTGTTCCTACTTGAATTCATTTTGAAAATTCTATACATTATAACAACTTACCGGAATTTCCGGGGAAAGGAGGTGAATTTAGAATGGCAACAATCGTAGTTGACGAAACAGAAAACCTTGAAAAAGCAATCAAACGTTTTAAGCGCATGGTTGAAAAAGAAGGTATCATCCGCGAATACAAAAAGCGTGAATACTTCGTTAAACCTTCTGCCACAAATCACCAGAAGAAAACAACTTTGGAACGTAAGCTCCTTAACAAGAGACGTAAGTCAGAAAAGAAGGATTACTAGTTCAAAGTAAAAAAAAATGAGCCTCTAAGGCTCATTTTTTTTTACTTCATAGGAGTTTCTATGATTTACTTTTCCGGATTAAAGCCCTCTACAAGGTATTCTGCAGGAATTTTTACAGGGCGATGGGTTTTGAGGCTTACGCAACCCCATGTTACATCAGCTTCTGCACTTACAGAACCATCGGGCTTGTACATAATCTGGTGCATTGTTCCAGAAAGGGCTCCCATTTTTACAGGCCATGTTTCAATTGAAACATCTTCGTTCATCAGGGCACTGAATTTGTAATGGATGTCTACATGTGTAATAACCAGAGCATATCCTTCTTCTACAAATTCCTGGTAACGGAATCCGCATTTGAGAAGAAAGTCCATTCTTGCTGTTTCAAGATAATTCAGGTAAACAGCGTTATTTACGTGATTGTAAGAGTCGCATTCGTATGGGCGAACCTTAAGTATTGTTGTTGTTTTCATAATACAAAAGTGTAACGAATTTTGAGATTGACGAAAAGAGATTTTTTGTCGAAATTAACTCAACTCTGCCAGTTCACTCCAGCGGTTGTAGGCTTGATCAAGGTGTTCTCTTACAGCTGTGTATTCTTCTCCAGCCTTTTGGGCTGCCTTAAAATCTGTTGAAGCCATTTCTGATTCAAGAGATGTTTTTTTATCTTCAAGTTCAAGGATTTCTGCTTCTAGAGCCTCAAATTCCCGTTGTTCTTTGAAGGTGCGTTTTCTTGGTTTTGAGGCTTCCGGGGCGTTGCGGGGTGAAACTTCAGGGCTGTTGTTCCCCGCAGAAGGGGTAGCGGAAGAAGACTTTGTCTTCTGAAGCGAGGGGGAGACTTCCCCCTTTTTATTTTTTTCTTCTTCGGCTCTAAGATCGATGTACTGGGAACATTTTCCTACGAAGCCTGAAACGGAACCGTCGTTTTCCATGATGAACATGGTATCGGCAACTTTGTCCATAAAGTAGCGGTCATGGCTAACGATTAAGAGACAACCCTGATAACCCTGCAGGAACTGTTCGAGAATGTTCATGGTGAAGATGTCAAAGTCGTTTGTTGGTTCGTCCAGGACCAGAAAGTTTGGATTTGTAATCAGGAGACGGACAAGGAAGACACGTTTGCGTTCGCCGCCGCTTAAAGTTGACAGCATTGAGTGCTGGATTTTTCCTTCGAAGCCGAACTCGTTAAGGAACTGGGCGGCACTTAAATCCTTGCCGCTGTTCATGTGAACTACCTCTGCTGCCTCTTTAATGTATTCCAGGACTGTAAGGTTAAGGTTCTTGAATTCTGGATTCTGCTGATAGTATCCGATGAAGGTGTTTTCGCCCTTTTCGATGGTGCCTGTGTCTGGCTGGAGGTAGCCTGTGATTATGTTGAGAAGGGTTGATTTTCCTGAGCCGTTATTTCCGAAGATGCCGATTTTTTCTCCTTTGTTGAAGGTGTAGGAGAAATCTTTTAGGACTGGTGTAAATTTTCCGGTGGGGGCCTTTGATCCTTCTTCGCTTACATAGCCTTTTGGAAAGTTTTTGCTGATGTTGTGAAGCTCAAGAATTTTTCCACCAAGACGGCGGCCTGCAACTTCAAAAGTAAAACCTTTGTCGGCGGTGAATTTTTCTCTGTTAATGAGGGCCATATCCCTGTCGATGCGGGCCTTGATTTTTGTACCACGGGCACAGGGACCTCGCATAAGCCAGTCTCGTTCGATGCGGAGTACTGATTCGATGCGGCGTTCTGTGTTTGCTTCGATTTCGGCTTCTATTTGTTTTTTTTCAAGATATGTAGAGTAGTTTCCCTGATAAAGCTTAAGCCGCTTTCTATCCAGTTCATAAATGTTGTTGCAGACTGCGTCCAGAAACCAGCGGTCGTGGGTAATCATGAGAATGGAACGTTTTGTGTCGTGAAGAAAGTTCTGAAGCCAGTAAATTGTGTCGATGTCCAGGTGGTTTGTAGGTTCGTCCAGAAGAAGAAGCTGAGTGTCTTCTACGAGAACCTGGGCCAGTGCAACTTTTTTAATCATACCACCGGAAAGTGTCCCCATGCGGCGGGTCATGTCTTTTATGCCTAAAGTTGAAAGAATGGAGCGGACCTGGGCTTCGTAGTTCCATAGATCTCCTTTGTCCATGTCAAGGGTTAGTGTATCAAAACGGGACTGTTGTGCAGCATTAAAGCCCTGTTCCATTGCGAGACAAAGTTCTTCGTATTCGCGTATTTTCTGCAGCTTTGGAGAGTTTGATTTGAAGATATGCTGCTGAATTGTGTCGCTGCTGTCGTAAAGCGGGTTCTGGCTTAAAAAGCTGACTCCGCTTGATTTGTTGATGACGATAGTGCCTTCGTCAGGCTGAAGAACGCCGGCAATTGTGTTGAGAAGGGTTGATTTTCCTGTTCCGTTGCGGCCGATAATTGCGGCTTTGTCTCCAGAGTCCAGGCCGAAAGTTACATCTGTAAAAAGTGGGGCTTCTCTGCCCATTTTTGTCAGGTTATTGATGCTTAAAAGATTCATTGAATTCAGTATAGTGTTTTTTTATTTTCTTGACATCAGAGGGGGATAAGGTGTATAAAAATTAAGAACACTTGAACAGTTGTTCAAATGTTCAAGTGGAGGTTATATGACTGATGATTTGAATCAGAATACTTTTGATGATGATACGCTTATTGATCTGGCGGAGCTTTTTAAGGTATTTGGAGATTCCACTAGAATTAAGATTTTATTTGCCTTAAGGGGAAAAGAACTGGCTGTAGGAGAGCTGGCTTCGGGACTTAATATGTCTGATTCTGCTGTAAGCCATCAGCTTAAGATTTTAAAGGACTCCAAGCTTATAAAAGGCAGAAGGGAAGGTAAGTCGGTGATTTACGCCCTGGCTGACGATCACGTTGTTTCTATTCTTGATCAGGGAATGGATCATGTTTGTGAATAATTCTGAAGGAGCGATGCTGAGTTATGGAAAATAAAGATAAAGTGATAGAAGAAAAGGATGGTGAAAAACTGGAGCCATGTGGCAGTGACGGGCACCACGAGGACATGCACGGGAACCATGAGGACAGGCACGGACATCACGAGTGCGAGTGCTGCTGTGCGGACAGTGACGGACACCACGAGGGCATGCACTCACATCACGAGGACAGGCACGGACACCACGAGGGCGAGTGCTGCTGTGCGGAAAGTGACGGACACCACGAGGACATGCACGGACATCACGAGGACAGGCACTCACATCACGGGCCGGAAATAAGCTGTGGCTGCGGACATTGTCACAGTAATGACAGTGATGAAGATGGACACCATCATGAACACCAAGAAGAAATGCCCCTTAGAAAGATAATCATTGCACTGGTTTTATTTGTGATGGGGCTTTGTGTTGAACACATTCCATTTTTTGCCGGATATCTGGGGGACCTGAGTATGTACGGTCAGATTCCGGTGCACAAGGGGATTTACCTTGTTTTGTACATGATTTCGTACATCATTATAGGAAAAGACGTAATTAAATCTGCTGTGTACAATATGCTTCACGGAGAATTTTTTGATGAGCAGTTTCTGATGTCGGTTGCATCCATCGGTGCAATTTTTGTCGGCGAAATAGGAGAAGCTGTTGCCGTTCTGCTTTTTTATAATGTTGGTGAGTTTTTTCAGGATTACGCCGTAGATAAGAGTCGTGATTCGATCTCTGCACTTATGGATATTCGACCTGACAGGGCTTTTGTTATTCGTGACGGAAAAACAGTGCAGACTGTGCCTGAAGATGTAAAAATCGGCGAGACTATTCAGGTTAAGCCTGGGGAACGGGTTCCTCTGGACGGCACAATTATTTCCGGGTCCACCTTTATGGACACATCAGCCCTTACCGGTGAAAGTGTGCCAAGAGCCGCAGGTGAAGGCTCTGAAGTTATGGCGGGCTTTGTAAACACACAGGGTGTAGTAAATGTAAAAGTAACAAAACTGTATGGCGAAAGTGCTGTAAGCCGCATTCTTGAACTTACAGAAAATTCTTCCGCAGTTAAGGCAAAAAGCGAAAAGTTTATTACACGTTTTGCAAAAGTTTATACTCCGGTAGTCTGTATTCTGGCAGTGCTTGTGGCATCTGTACCTCCGCTTTACACACAGTATTTTATGCCTGAGATTTTTGCAGAAATGGGATGGCATGACTGGATTTACCGTGCACTTATGTTCCTCGTTGTAAGCTGCCCTTGTGCACTGGTAATTTCTGTGCCGTTGAGTTTTTTTGGAGGAATCGGTGCAGCCAGTAAACATGGAATTCTCGTTAAAGGAAGTAACTTTGTAGAAGCTCTTTCTAAAATTGAAACTGCAGTATTTGATAAGACAGGAACTCTTACAAAAGGAATTTTTGCCGTATCAAGGGTTTATGCAGAAGATGGAATCAATGAAGATGAGCTTGTGGCTCTTGCTTCTCATGCTGAATATTTTTCAAATCATCCTATTTCAAAATCATTGCAGGCTGCTCATTTACTTAGATGTCAGGATAATTCCTGCTGCGAAAAAGCAGTTCGTTCAGAAGGTGAAGAAATCAGCGGCCATGGAATCAAAATTATTCTGGAAGGAAAAACTGTTCTGGCTGGAAATGAAAAACTGATGCGAAAAGAGGGTGTTAAAAAAGCTGACGGCAGTGACTATTCTGTACCGGAAAAACTTAATGCAGATAAAACCCCTGGTACTGTTATTTATGTGGCCGAAGACGGAATCTACAAAGGCTGTATCGTAATCAGTGATGATATAAAGGAAGATTCTCTTGAGGCAATACGGAATCTTAAAAAAATCGGTGTAAAGAAAACTGTAATGCTTACAGGTGATAATGAATCTACAGCAACTCTTATTGCAGAGAATCTTGGAATTGATGAAGTGTATGCAGGCCTTCTGCCGGAAGATAAAGTAAGCCGCGTGGAAACTCTCCTTAAAAAAAATGGAGCACAACGGAAAGGATCCCTGGTATTTGTTGGTGATGGTGTAAATGACAGTCCGGTTCTTGCAAGGGCCGATGTAGGAGTTGCTATGGGTGGACTTGGAAGTGATGCTGCAATTGAAGCTGCAGACGTTGTAATTATGGACGATAAGCCATCACGCCTTGTAAAGGCCGTAAAAATCAGCCGGGCCACAATGACAATCGTAAGACAGAATATCTGGCTCAGCCTGGGAGTAAAAGCCGGAATCATGATTCTTGGTACACTGGGAATTGCAAACATGTGGATTGCTGTGTTTGGAGATGTGGGCGTCTGCTTTATTGCAATCCTCAATTCCATGAGAATTTTAAGAAAATAAAATTACAATCCAGTCCATTCAAAATGCTGGTAATCCTTACAATCGGTCCAGTCACCGCCCCATTCAAAGCCATGGCTTGTAAAAAGCCTGTAGGCCAGGTCGCTGTGGTCGATTTTGTAAGGATAATTTTTTGTCCTGTCGGTGTATGGAGAGCCATTGGCCGGTTCAATGTTAAGTTTGCCTTTTACGGTTTTTATGTAAGGGTTGTAGAGCGGGTTTATATCAACTGCAAGCCCGGCACCATGTTTTGAGACTTTTGTCGTAAATGAAATAAAGCGGAAGTTAAAGCAGCTGGAATTATTGTCAGACATGCTTCGCTCATCGTCCGCGTCATATTCATCTATAAGCCGGATTTTTTCTATTGGATAAGAGGCCAGATACAGTTCCCGGAAGATTTCCAGGAGAGCAGGGGCGATTGTTTTGTTGCAGATTAATTCACCCTCCAGAGTATATCCCTCCAGAGTTTTGTGGAGGAGATGGAGATATTTAAGGTCATTTCTTGGAATCGTACAGTTTGATTTGAAGGACTTCCCCTGCATTCTGGCAAACAGGCTGTCACTTATGTCGCTGATGTAAAAATCACTTTCCAAAGTAAAATCCTCCTCAATTTGAATAAAATCTTCGGTTAAAGATGCAGCATACAGCTGTATGGAGAAAAGCGTAAAAATAATGAATATGAATAATTTTTTCATTCTGCTATACTTGTCTTATGACCGAATCAGAATTCCGAAGGAATATTGATGTAAAAAAAGAAATGGAACTTCTCTACAGAAACACCAGGTTTATCCTTAATTACGGCATTGATAACCAGGGACGTAATTATATCGGATTTGGCGAAGAATATCTTCCCGTTAAAAAGTTTTATACTTACGGAGAGCTTGTTACAGAAGCAATGCTTGGAGTTTCTCCTTTAAGAGATTCCATCGAAAGCCTGACTCTTTTAAATCCTTAAGCTTATTTTCTTAGTTCCCGGACAACTTCTGTTCCTTCTACAAGTTCCCAGAGAAGCTGGCACACAGGGGTCTCAATGCCATGTTTTTTACCCAGGGTGATGATTGTTCCGCAAAACCAGTTGTTTTCGCTCCTTCGTTCAGCTTTCATATCTTGAAGCATGCTGGTTTCTCCAAGAGGATCGTGTCCGCACATCATATTGATCTGGTTTTCCAACAGATCCATTGTCAGCGGGATACCTTCAGCATTTGCAACAGCAATAACCTCAGCACCAGTTTTACGGGCCAGAGTTTTCATTACATCATAGTTGAACCCGCCGTAAGTTGAACGGCAAAGTCCGCTTAATGTGTTGAATGTAACGTTGAGGAGATATTTTTTCCATTGCTCAAGGTGAATGTTTTCCGGGTTTAAATACCGGATTCCGCTGGATGCAAAAAGTTCTTCCAATGCGGCAGTTCTTTCTGTTTTAGAATTGTCCTTTTCTCCAAAGATTACTGTTCCTGGATTTGAACATCTGATTTGATTGTCTTCATGAATTGAATTGAGGCTCAGCACAAAACCGTAGAGAACTCTCTTTTCGCCAAAAATTTCCTGCAGATCCCGTTCGCTCTGGATTCCGTTTAAAAGCGAAAGAATCATTGTATCTGGTCCGGTGCACTTGTTCATCATTTTAATTGCCTGTTGAAGCTGAAGATTTTTTGTGGCAATGATTACAAGATCAGAAACACAGGCTTCATCTGGAGAAACGTATGAAAAATCAAGGAGTTTTCCATCCAGGTAGAGCCCGTTTTTTCTGTAGCGTTCAAGACGTTCTCCTTCAGCGAGAATCTGAACATTATCCTTGCCGAGATATTTTCTAAGAGAAGAAGCGACTACGGCACCAACTGCACCTGCACCAATAACTGAAACAGAATTGATTTTCATAACAAGACCTCGTATAAAGAGTTGCTGCAGTGATTTTGACAAGTTTAATCAGCACAGCAATACAATTTTCTGATACTTTTGATTATTTTAATATTAATGATGAATATTGAATATACAGAAGAGCAGAATTATAAAAATCTGTAAAATTTCGAACCCTTGAAAATTTCCTCTAATGTTCTTAAAATTGAACGGATATCAAAAGGCTTAGAGCCTTGTTTTTCGGGAGAAATTAAATGGCTTCAATACGTGAACGCTATGGAGAGTATTTTAAGCAGATGGCTACTGTTTCTACTGCCGCTGCAAAAATTGATGAAACAAATGTTTATCAGAAAGCTAACCCTTTAACAAAACAGATTATGGACAAAATGCTGTCAGAAAACATGGCTCCTGGCACTCGTCTGGAAAATCTTGCAAGCTACAAAGAATTTGCAAAACTTCTTAAAGAAGGAAAAAGTGGTCTTATTCTTATGGAGCACTATGCAAACACAGATCTTCCAGGACTTGTTTATCTCCTTCAGAATTCTGAGGAAGAAGATCTGCGTGAGCTTGGTAACAAGGTTGTAGCTATTGCCGGAATGAAGCTTAACGAAGCTGATCCAATGGTTCGTGCTTTTGCTGAAAGCTTTACCCGCGTTGTAATTTATCCTACTCGTTCTCTGGACAGTGCTGCTGCAAAAGCCCAGACAGCAGAAGAAATTGCTGCTGAAACAAAAAAAGCCCGTACAATCAATCTTGCTGCCATGCGTGCTATGGACAAGTGCAAAAAAGATGGAGAAGCAATTCTTGTATTCCCTGCAGGTACACGTTATCGCCCTGGTAAACCAGAAACAAAACGGGGACTTAAGGAAATTGACAGCTATCTGCGTATGTTTGACTGCATGCTTCTTGTTTCTATTAATGGTATGATTCTTACAATTAATCCTGACAATCCAGATGACATGCTGGCTGATGAATGTGCTCCTGCAACTTGTATTTATACAGCAAGCCCTGTTATCGACTGTAAAAAATTCCGCAGCGAATATCTGGCTACACTTCCAGCTGATCATGAAGATCCAAAACAGGCTGTCATTGACCATGTAATGGACTATCTTGAAAAACAGCATGATGAAGTTGCTTCAAAAAATTAGTTCTGACAGGACATAAAAATTAAACAGTTAGACCTTACTGCCGGACCTCTAAGATCCGGCATTCTTATTTTCAGCATACCCTTAATATTCTCAAATGTTCTGCAGGTACTTTTTAACCTGGCAGATGTGGCAGTGGTCGGTCGTTTTGCGGGGCCAATGGCACTGGGAGCAGTTGGTTCTACACCACAGATTCTGTTTTTTATGGTGGGAATTCTGCAGGGGCTGGGAGGCGGTGTAAATGTAATTGCAGCCTATTATGAGGGTGCAAAACTTAAAAAGGATGTTTCAGAAACTGTTCATACAGCACTGATTACCTGTCTTGCTTTTGGATTTCTTCTTCTCGCAGCAGGCCAGTTTTTTTCAGTTCAAGTACTGTCATTGTTAAAGACAAAACCTGAGCTCATCGATATGGCCGGCCTTTACATGAGGATTTATACACTTGGTATGCCGGCAGCTGCTGTTTATAACTGGGGTAATGCTTTGCTCAGTGCTATAGGTGATACAAAGCGTCCTGTAATTTATCTTACAGTGGCAGGTGTTATTAATGTTATCCTTAATCTTATTTTTGTAATCGGACTGGGATGGGATGTGGAAGGTGTAGCCTGGGCTAGTGTAATCAGTCAGTACATTTCTGCCGGATTGATTCTTTATACTATTATAAAGGGTACAGGGGACATGAAGCTTTCTTTTAGTGAATTGAAAATTGTTCCTTCAAAGCTTCGTCGAGTACTGCGTATAGGGCTTCCAGCCGGTCTTCAGAATTCAATTTTTGCATTTGCCAACATGTTTATCCAGTTTGGTGTAAATTCTTTTTCAGCCCTTACAGTTGCTGGAATTTCAGCCAGTTCTCAGGCAGATCCGGTTTGTTATGAGATGATGGCAGCCTTTTACGCGGCCTGTTCCAGCTACATTGGTCAGAATCACGGAGCCAAAAAGCCTGAACGCGTAAAAAAAACATACTTTATCTGTATGGAATATTCCTTTGTTGCAGCAGTTATTTACAGTGTAGTTTTGTGGTTGTTCAGATACCAGTTTATGGCTCTTTTTAGTACGGAGCCAGAGGTAATTGAAGCGGGAATTACCAGAATTGGAATTATGTGTCTTACATACAGCTGCAGTTGCCTTATGGACAATACAATTGCTGCCAGCCGAGGGCTTGGACATACTTTGATTCCATCAGTTGTGGTAAGTGTAGGATCCTGTGCTTTTAGAATTATCTGGGTTTATACAATTTTTATGTATTTCAACACAATTCTTTCGTTGTTTTCACTTTATTTTGTAAGCTGGACACTGACAGGAATATTTGAAATTTTCTATTTTGTTTATATTTACAGAAAGGAATTCAGGACAGTTCCACAGGTATAATTGAACCAGGCACCAGGGATTCGGCGTTTCGTGCTGCACACCAGGTGCCTTTTTTTAAAGCACTTACTGCATCCCCCACCGAAAGCCATTCATGCATAAAACCGGCGTTAAAACTGTCTCCGCAGGCTGTGGTATTTACTACAGTAACAGGTTGTGAATCACATTCATAAAAACTTCCGTCAATACAGGCAAGGGTAGATTCTTTTCCTCTTGTGATTACAAAAGATGTATTGTATTTTGCAGCCAGTTTTTTGAGGCTTGTTTCAGAAACAGACTGACCAAAGGTTTTCTGAAATTCGTCCTGATTGATTTTGATGAATTGAGGGCAAGAGACTTCGAGAGTTTTAAGGAGAGACTCACCCCAGTAGTCAACAAGAACAGGTTTTTCAGAAGATGAAATAAGACGGCAGATTTTTGAAGGCAGGTCTTTATTCCAGACAGACGGACAGCTTCCTGCAAAAATAACTCCGCTGCAGTCTTTTAGCTGGGAACTGATTGTGTCCAGTAAAAATGATTCAGGGCCTGTTCCCGGTGTACCAGGCTCATCAGCCACGATTTCTGTGGTACTGCCGTTTTTGCCAAGAAGAGTCCAGCATTGGCGTGTGTTGCCCTTAATTGAGACAGGAACGATTCTGATTCTGTCATCTTCTGCCAGCTGGAGAAAGCGGCTGCGGTTCTGGGTTCCTATGGGACATACGGTAATTGAACAGTCTTTTTCCAGCTGATTTAAAACTCTGGCCGTATTGAGGGCTTTTCCTGAGGCGTTTTCCAAAAAGGCTTTGCTTCTGTTTACGGATTCCGGAACAAGCTGGTCAAAAACTAATGTTCTCTGAATTGTGGCACTGAGACAGATGCACAGAATTTTCATTTAAAAAGTTCCTCGTCAAACTCTACAGCGTCCTGATGTCTGGTATTGTTAAGACTCTGGGCCCTCTGTAAAAGGCCTCCCTTTGGTGCAGGCGTAGAAACTTCCTTCTTTATTTCTGCAGTCTGTTTTTCTACAGGAAGTGCTTCTGCGATTTTTTCAGGAACGGGATCCTTTGAGGTAGTTCGGATTATTTCTGATACTTCTACGATTTTTTCGTCATCGTAGATTGTCTTAGGGTAGCTTCCTTCTTTTAGTGCAACACCAGTTGATTTTCCTTTTGTAAGCTCTGTGAATTCGCTGATTTTTCTGGTATACATTTCAATTCCTGATTTCCAGAACTCCACTGATGTAATATCAAAACCGGCTTTAAGACACAAATCTTCGCAGCTCATGCTTCCAGTATCTGAAAGCAGCTGTCTGTATGTGTCTGCAAATTCTTTTCCTTCTTTTTGAGAACGCTGATATAGTCCGGCGGCAAATAATTGACCAAAGGCATATGGAAAATTGTAAAAATCAAGACCTGTCGAATAGTAATGGCTTTTTACTGCCCACATATACGGGTGACGCTGGGAATTAAGTCCTTTTCCATATGATTTTTCCTGAGCCTGTGCCATGAGACGGCAGAAATCTTCAGCATTAAGTTCTCCTTTTTCTCTTTCCTCAAAAACTGATCTCTCAAAATAAAAGCGGCAGAGAATATCAACAAGCACCTGGGAAACATCCTGCAGATCCATATCAAGAAGCTGCAGCTTGTCATCATCGGAACATTTTTTAAGCATGTCCTGTTTTACGATGGTCTCTGCAAAAGTTGAGGCTGTTTCGGCCAGTGTCATAGGATAGCTGAAAAAGCACACTGGTTTTCCACTCATGCAGTTAAAGTGATAGGCGTGTCCGACTTCATGGGCGAGGGTAATTATGTCGCTGAATGTTCCCGTAAAGTTTGTCATGATGCGGCTTTGGTGACCGAGGGCAAAATCTTCATCGTAAGCACCACCGACTTTTCCAGGACGAACTTCAGCATCAATCCAGTTTTGGCTAAAGACTTTTCTGGCAAAGTTTCCCATATCCTCTGAAAAACTTTCATATCTTGAAATTACATAATCTCTGGCTTCTTCAAAAGTCCATTTTTTTGAGAGCAGGGAGGACGAACCGGGATCACCCTCTTTTGTCATTGGTGCAAATAAATCGTAAAATGCCAGGCCTTTTTCTGGTTTTCCTTTTTCATCAACTGAAGTACAGGCTGTCATGTCGTTCTTTTTAAGATATTTTGCTTTTGCCTGAAAGTACTTACGCCATTCGGGAAGACTTTTTTCGATGGCTTTAATAAGAGCGTTGAGAGTTTTTTTGTCCATTCTGCTGGAGAAGAGGGCTCTGTCGATGGCTTTTTTCCATTTACGTCTTTTGTTTAAAGTTACAGTTTCGCCCTTAAGATTGTTGAGACAGGCTGCAAAAGCGATTTCGTTCTGTTTAAGGAGAGCAATTTCTTTTTCCCAGGATGCTTTACGCAGTTCCGGGTCTGGAGAGTAGGCATCGTTACGCAGCTCGTTAAAGGTTTTTCCTTCACTGTCCTTTAGATTTGATATTATCTGTTCGTGAAGTCTGTCCCAGGCATCTCCCCCGGTCCTCTGCATGTCACCGGCAAGGTTTTCTTCTTTTGCTGACATGAGATGTTTATTTTCTGCTATTTCTTCTTCAAGAAGATATCTTCGGTTGGTATATTCTGGAAATCGCTGGAAGAAGTCATCAAGCTTCTTTGCATTTTTAACAAGGATTGATTTAAATGTCAGGTCGATGGACTTCATTTTTAGTCCAAGGTCATCGATTAAGGAAATATTGTTTAGATAAGCTGTATTTGTAGTATCTACGGAATAAATGATGTAAGAATAGGCATTGAGGCTTTGTGCAAGTTCAAGGACTCTATTCTGCTCTTCAAGGTAACCTTTGAGCCAGAAACCGAAATTAAACCGCCCGGAAGTTTTGACAAGGTTTTCCAGACGTTCTATTCCTGTCTTGTAGTCTTCAAGAGCCTTTTTATATTCTTCACTTTCGATAGAGCTGAAAAGAGAATCCAGATTCCAGCGTGGTGCGTTTATCTTTTCCATAAGTTTTATTTTAACACACTTTGTCAGATATTTGTCATATTCCAGAAGTCAGAAAGCGTACCTGTGCACTCCCCAGACCAGAACTCTGTAGCTTACTAAAAACCCGCCGACTCTAGACTTTCTCGATGAGGATTTTGGGAATGGCGGGGCTGGGATTTAAGTTGATAAATGAAATAACAAAGGGGGTTGTTCACAAATGGGAATGGCACGGGAGTGCTTTTTTTTATGCTTGTTAAAAATAAATCAGACCTGCCACCGCTACAGGCACCAGATACACCGCAAACCACACCAGCCTTCCTTTTTTAATCAGTTTCATAAGAAAGACAAGCGAAATCCACCCCGCCAAGAACGCCGCTACGCATCCCGCAATGACAGGCACTGCCCCGATGTTCTGACCTGCAATTTCATCAAGATCTTTTGCTTCAAGTATAAAAGCTCCCAGAATTGCAGGAATGCTAACGATAAATGAAAATTCCCCTGCAGCTTCCCTCTCAACGCCAGACAGTTGCGCTCCTGTAATAGTTGTTCCTGACCGGCTTATTCCCGGGAGAGTTCCTATACCCTGCATAAAGCCTATGAACAGAGACTGGAGTATGGAAATTCCTTTTGGACAGGCGTTTTTATCAGATGGCATGGTTTCAGACTGTTTTCTGCTTTTTACAGCTTCCCACGCAGCACTTAAAACAAGAAGTGCGGCTGTTGCAAGAAAACCTGCACAGACAAACTGAACAGGAAGATCTGGAATAAGTTTACTTGAACATACACCCATAATGCCTGTTACAAAAGTTGCACAGAATACGGCAATTATGGTTTTACGGCCGTTTTCTTCTGTGTTGCAGAGACAGTTTTCCAGAGGTTTGTCTTCTGGAGCAGGTTTTCGGAAAATCCATCTGAAAAGGACCAGGCATAAAGCCCATATTTTTTTGCGGAAAAAGATGCATACAGCCAGCAGAGTTGCAAGATGGAGCATTACATCGTATAGAAGGGGTACTTCCTCCAGTCCAAACAGTTTTTGTGCAACAGCAAGATGACCGGAAGAACTTATGGGTAAAAATTCAGCAATTCCCTGTAAAATGCCAAGCAGTACAGATTGAAGTATTGTCATTTTTATTCTCCTGAGAGGCTATGAGCCAGTGTAAGTTTTATTTAAGTTTCAGTATCCAGGCTCTGAATAATTCAGGCCAGTGTTCAGCTTCTGTTTCTTCCGCCAGTGCAAGACCGTGGGAACCTGAGCCGTAAAGATGATATTCATATGGAACTTTGTTTTTATCAAGCTGTTCAATTAGGCGTAAGGTGTTTGCAGGAACAACGGCAGTGTCTTCCCGTGTATGCCATACAAAGGCCGGCGGAAAGCATTCCGTAATGTGCTTTTCTATTGAAACAATATCCCTCTTGGTTTGGCTGTTTGTGATGGAACAAAGAAGTTCAGCATTTTTTTGAGAAAGATTGCCTGTAAGTGCCGTTATAGAACCTTCATGGCAAATTGATTTATCAGCGGATATGACCGGGTAACAGAGACAGAATCCGTCTGGTTTAATTTGGGATGATGAAAGGGCAGTGCCGTATGAACTGTTTATGAAGGAAATCAATTCGCTGTTGTTCCAGTAACAGCCCAGGGTTGCAGAAAGATGACCGCCTGCAGAAAAGCCGCAGAGAAATATTTTTTTATTGAGATTGTATTTTTCTGAATTTTCCCTCAAAAGCTGTACTGCCAGTGCGAGATCCGTCAGGGAATCAGGAAATTTCATTGGAGATAATGTGTAATGAAGAAGTGCTGCAGCAAATCCCAGACTTAAAAATTTTTCTACCACTGTTTCCTGCTCTTTTAAACCGAAGTGGTCGTATCCTCCGCCTGGAACCACTATTATGCAGGGAAGTTTTGTTTCACTATCAAAGGTAAATAACTTAAGGATAGATTTAGCTTCTTTATTGAGAAGGAATTCATTTTTAGCGGGATTCATAATAGAATTGATTATATAAGCCTGTTTAAAAAATAAAAAGGACCACAGAAGGAGGAGAAACAGTGGCCCTTTTTCAAACTTTATTTAATTTCTTGCTGCTGAGAATAAGATATAATAATACAGGATTTAGAACAATAAATTTTCCGAAAATTTTACAGAAAATTAACCTAAATAACGGAAAATTAATGAAAAATATTGAAAATAGTGCGGTTTGTTGCGAAAATATTGGAATATTTCGCAAAGATGTACAAGGAGTGTAAATAAATATGGACAAAAAGATTGGTATTATTGGTGCCATGAGTGTGGAAGTTAACTATCTGACTGACCTGATGATGAATGAAGGTTCAAAATGCTGTTACGGACCTGCCGGAATGTTTTTTGAAGAAGGGACAATTCACGGAGTTCCTGCAGTGGTATGCAGATCTGGCGTAGGAAAAGTTAACGCAGCTCTCTGTGCTCAGGTTTTAATTTCGATATACAAATGCACACATATCATCAACACAGGAATTGCCGGTGCCATGGCCTCTGGACTTGGTGTTATGGACTTTGTTGTTTCAAAAGACGCCGTTTATCACGACATGGATGCCACAGGTTTTGGTTATAAGGTTGGGCAGGTTCCACAGATGGATGTTTATTCATTTGAGGCAGATGAAAAGCTGATTGAGACTGTAATTGAAGCCTTTGAAAGCAGCGAAAAAACAATTGGCCATAAAATCCTGAAGGGACGTATTGCTACAGGGGATCAGTTTATTTCAGATAAAGATGTTAAAGCAAAAATTAAAGAAAATGTTGATCCTGCCTGTGTAGAAATGGAAGGAACGGCAATCGCCCATGCCTGCTATTTGAATAACACACCTTTTGTCATTGTGCGCTGCATGAGTGATATGGCAGATGATTTAAGCAGCAATGGATACGAGTTTAACGAAGCTGTGGCCGCAGAAATGAGTGCAAAGCTTGTAGAAGATGTTATCCAGAGAGTGTAATTACTTAAGCAATCTGGTAGATTTTTTTAAGCCTGAAGGTAAAGTACGGATCTTTATGACTGACTTTTTCCTCAGGCTTTTTCATTTTTTACATAAATGGTATTATTACCCCGAGGTTTTATTTATGGAACTTAAAAAATATAATGTAGACAGTTTTAATCTTGATCATACAAAGGTTGTGGCACCATATGTTCGTACTGCAGCAAAAAAGCAGGGCGAAAAAGGTGACATCGTTACAAAATTTGATGTTCGTGTTACTCAGCCAAATAAAGAATTTATGACAACTGGAGCTCTTCACACAATGGAACACATCATTGCTGAATATCTGCGAGATGAAATTAATGGTGTGATTGATTTTAGTCCAATGGGTTGCCGCACAGGTTTTTATCTTACAGTATGGGGTGATGTATCTGAAGAATATATCGCAAGTCATCTGCTTCCTGTTTTTCAGAAAGTTGTAGAATGGCAGGGTGATGTTCCTGCAGCTAACGAAATTCAATGTGGTAACTACCGCGACATGGATCTTGAAGGTGCAAAAAAATACGCCAGAGCCTGGGTTGACGGTATTAAATCCAAAGGCTGGTCTCCGTTTCCTGAAGCCTAATTTTTTACACCGGTAAAATTTTCTGATATCTGATAGTATTTTTTCTATATGAACTTTTATCTTAAGCTGAAAGAAAACATTTCCTCTGTAACTCCTGTTATGGTTCTTGTTCTCATTCTTGGTGTTACCATTGCACCTCTGGGTGGAGAACTGCTGCTGCGTTTTTTAATAGGCGGCGTGATGGTTATTGTGGGACTTTCCGTTTTTCTTCTTGGGGTTGATATTGGGATTCTTCCTATTGGAGAGAGAAGTGGAGCAGCCCTGACATCAAGACGCAGCCTGCCGATCCTTCTTGCAGCAGCTTTTATAATCGGCTTTATTGTAACTGTGGCTGAGCCTGATGTTCAGGTTCTTGCTGATCAGGTGCGGGGGATTAATCCTGCTGTTTCTAAATGGGGCCTGATTTTTTCCATTGCTTTTGGCGTAGGATTTTTTGTTGCCCTTGGTATTTTGAGGACAATTGTTTCTATCCCTTTAAGGAGAATTCTTATATTCTCATACATTCTTGTTTTTATTCTGGCAGTTTTTGCTCCACAGACATTTCAGGGAATGGCCTTTGATTCCGGTGGAGCTACAACAGGTCCTATGACAGTGCCTTTTATTATGGCCCTTGGGGTAGGTGTTGCTGCGGTTCGTACTAAATCTGTAAAAGATCACGGTGTTTCAGAAAATGACAGTTTTGGTCTTACGGGAATGGCATCCATTGGGCCGATCCTTGCAGTAATTATTTTTGGAATTGTTTTATCCCGCATGAATCTGGAAACTGCATCTGTTACAGGGGAAGAATCTGTATTGCAGACACTGAATTCCTCAGGTTCCTTTGTAGAGATTACAGAAGAACAGGCTATGAAGGGAGGTTTTTCCCGTTTTTTTATTAATCTTCCCGTTGTTGCAAAAGAGGTGTCCCTTGCCCTGATGCCTCTGGCAGTTATGTCTGTTATTTTTCAGATTACATTGTTAAAAATGCCTCCTATGCAGGTAATACGTATGATTCGCGGCTTCATCTTCAGCTTTGCGGGGCTTGTAATTTTTTTAAGCGGAGCTCAGGGCGGTTTTATGCCAGTTGGTCAGAAGCTGGGGCAGATGCTGGGGACTCTTGCCATCAGCGGAGAAAAGTACCTTGTTCTGCTGAATGCAGCCGGTGAAGTTGAACGTTCCCTGAATATTCCAGCCGTTGTGGAAATCATCATTCTTATTCTGACGGGGTGTATTTTTGGTGCAGTGACAGTGTGTGCAGAGCCTGCTGTGTGGGTGCTTACAGATCAGGTTGAACAGATTTCTGGTGGTGCAATCCGCAGAAAAGTTCTTCTTGTAGCATTGAGCACAGGTGTTGCTGTTTCAATTGGAATTTCCATGGCCCGTGTACTTTTTAATTTTAATCTTCTGTATATTCTGATTCCTGGCTACGTTCTTGCACTTCTTCTGACTTTCTTCTGTCCACCCCTCTTTACCGGTATTGCATTTGACTCCGGCGGCGTTGCCAGTGGTCCTATGACAAGTACATTTATTCTTTCCTTTGCTCTTGGTGTCAGCACATCAAGCGGAGGAAATCCTGCGGTTGACGGCTTTGGTGTTATAGCTCTTGTTGCAATGACACCTCTTATTGCAATCCAGCTTCTGGGAATTGTGTTTAAGATTAAAACCGCAGCAGTCCGTAGAAACGAAACAAAACAGGAGGCAGGCGATGAACTCCTTTAAGCTTTTAATCAGCAATGTTCCTCATGGAAAAGGTGAAAAACTTACAAGAGCAGCCATGGAAAGTGGATGCCGTGGTGGAACAGTACTTCTTGGCCGTGGACTTGCAAAATCAAATTTTTCTGCAATTCTCGGACTTGGTGAAACTTCCAGGGACATGATAATGATGGTTGTGGAAGATGAAGTAAAAGATTCTGTCAAAACAGCTATTATTCAAGCTGCACAAAAAGAAAAAAAAGGTTTTGGAGAACTGTTTTCAATAGATGTTGATTCGGTTCTTAAAGCCGGCGTAATTAAAGAAAAATCTTCAGACTCTCCGGAGGAAAAAATGAATACAGAAAGCACAGTTATAACTGCAATCGTAAATAAAGGTTATGCAGATGATGTTATGGCAGCTGCAAGATATGCTGGAGCCGGCGGTGGAACTGTAGTAAATGCCAGGGGAACTGCTAGAGAAAATGATGAAAGATTTTTTGGAATGCACATCGTACCCGAAAAAGAAATGCTGATTATAGTTGTTCCTTCAGATAAAAAAGACGCTGTAATGAAGGCGATAAAAGAATTAAAGTGTCTTAAGGAACCTGGAATGGGAATTGCGTATTCAAGTCCTGCTGAAGATTTTTCGCTTTTAGGAAGAAAAAACTGATGACCACAAAGGATAAAGTCCTGTCGCTTCTTAATAATGCGGAATTTATTTCTGGAGAGGAGCTGGCCCTTAAGTGCCAGGTAAGCCGTGCTGCTGTTCATAAGGCAATTACAAGTCTCCGCCAAAAAAACTGGCAGATAGAAGCTGTTACGAACAAGGGGTACAGGATTGTTTCTTCCCCGGACAGTATTCAAGGAAGAAAAATCCAGGAGTTGATAGAAACATCAGGGGCAGGTAAGTGTGAAGTATTTGGTTTTGACTCGATTGATTCCACAAACCTTGAAGCAAAAAGGCGTACTGCAGATAAAAAACTGAGCCGTGTACTTTTTGTAAGCGGGCGTCAGACAGCGGGTCGTGGCAGAATGGGCAGACCGTTTGTTTCTCCTGCAGATTCCGGTGTTTATTTTACACTTGTGTATAGTCCTGAAGAGGGGGTAAAAAATCCGTCAATTCTTACAGCCGCTGCAGCCGTTGCTGTTAAAAGGATGGTGGAAGAACTTTACGGGTTAAAACCTTCTATCAAGTGGGTAAATGATGTTTTTCTTTATGGCAAAAAGATTTGCGGTATTCTTACTGAGGGTGTGGCAAATTTTGAAACAGGTCGGATTGATACTGCCATTGTAGGTATCGGCATAAACGTGCGTAACGGACATTTTGATGAGGAAGTTTCAAAGGTTGCCGGGTGTATTGAGGATCTGGCCGGGACTGAGGGTCTTAAGGTGCCTGAAGTTACAAGAAATCAGATTACAGCATCGGTTGTCTCCCATCTGTTAAAAATATATTCTGCCTATGACGAATCCTCTGAGTCTGAAGAAGTTAAAAAAATGCTTTCAGAATATAGAGAAGCTTCTTTATTAATTGGGAAAACTGTAACTGTTAATCCTGTGGCAGGACTTGAAGGTAAAATGTATAAGGCGGAAGTTCTGGACATTACCGATGAAGCAGAGCTTGTAGTACGTACTGTGGACGGAATGGAGAAAAAACTTAATTCCGGAGAGGTTTCTATCCGCAGTGGCTCTCTTATCGCTTGAAAGATTTTGAGCACAAAAGAAAATCCCGTGTTATAATATGCTTTATTAAAGTATTGGAGTATTTATAAAATGAGTGATCAGGATTTAGATCCATCAATTGCAGCACTTCTTGCAGAAGCCGCACAGTCATCAAGTCCATCAGACAGTTTTCCTTCGAGAAATGATTCCTTTGGTGATGTTCCTGTAGAAGAATTTTCTGGAAGCAGCAGTTCACCTCGACGAAATGAAGAACCTTCTCTTGGGGAATTAAATAAAGTCGACCTCAGCGTAACTAAATTCAATCCAATCGAAAAAGTTTTTTCAGATGAACCTCACGGTTATTTTGACGATTCATCTTACTATAAGTCTTGTCTTACAGGTGAAGGCCCTGCAGCCCAGCGTGTTCATCAGATTCTTTCAAAATATCTGACATGTACAGATGCTAAAGACAGGACAGTTTTTCGTCAGCAGATTGTTATGGCTTATTGGGAGCTCATTCATACTATGGCTCCAAAAATGGCAGATTTCTCTATTCCAAAATCTAAACGAATGATGATGCGTTATGGTGTAATGCTGCCATCTCTTTTTACTCCGGAACAAAAACAGCTTTTTGCATCGGCCGTTGTAGAAAACAATACAGGAGAACCTGTATTTTACATGGATGAATGGTTTAAAGAAATTGCCAGCGGTCGTCTTACCCTTTCTGCAACTGACGAAGTGCGTGTTAAAAAAACAGGTAATGATGGTGGTGCAGCAGAGCAGCAGCATCTTATGCAGTTAAAGAGCAAAAATGATGGAAAAATCCAGAGCTCCGAAAGCTTTGTAAATGCAAAAGAAAGTGAACGCCAGATGATGGAAGCTGAGCTTTTGAATCGTGTACAGGCCCTTTGTGAACATTCTCCAATGATTGGTATGGAACCTCACAAAATGCCATATTCAGAAATGCAGAAAAAACTTTTTGGCGAAATTCAGGAACGGTTACGGGCTCTCCAGAAAAATGACAAGGAACTTTCCGGTTATCTGAAAGAACTGGAAGAAGCAAAAGCAGTTAGCGATTCCCTTAATGCAAAAATGACAGGAACTTCAGATACAATTGAAGTCAGCAAGGGCGATATAGATACAGAATATAATACTGTCCGTCAGATGGCAAAAATGACTGTAGGACGTCAGGGAAATCAGTTCCCTGTATTTACTAGAGAATTCTATCACTGTATTCCAAAGGGTACAGGATTCCGCGAAAACGTAATTAACCTCATGGCGTGGATTGAAGAAATGGATCCAGGTGCATTCTGCCGTATTCACAAAAATACGCCTCACCGCATTGTTCCTTATGTTCTTCTTGTTCCAACATACGGAGATTTTGGCTTCTGCTGGGAGCCTTTTGACCGTTACAACCGCATTACAAGCCGCGGACGCATTGTAGTTCCAATGTACCCGAGAGATCTAAAAATCAGTCTCCTTATGGCTGTTGCAGATCTTCGCTGGCAGGTTGCTAAGGAAAAAGCCAGCTATTACTGGATGGAAGAAGGCCTTACAGGTCAGTATTACCAGTACATCGAAAGTCAGAAACTTAAAGGTGATTTAAAATCTTATTTTATTTCAGATTACGTTCTCTGGATGACAAAGGAAGTTGAAGGTGTTCAGCGCATGGATAAGGATCTCCGTGCTATTTTCTGGCGTTTCATTCCGTTTAATCAGGCTCGCAAGGAAGAACTTAAGAAAAGATCACTTGTATATCAGGAATTATATCAGAGAGATATTAACCGTAGCATGAGCGACGGGTACTAAAAATAACTGCTAAGGAACTGCATTTTGAAACAGATTGATTTGAACTCAATCGAATATAACGGAAAGAAATATAATCTTCTTCAAAAGGAAATTCAGCAGGCTTTTCTGGAAGTTGGAATCTTAACATTCCGGTATTATCCTCAGGAAAAGCTGATGATTACATCTGATTTTTTTCGGGAAGTACTTCATTCTGAAAAAATTTATACCAATATGCCGTATTCTCTGGCAGACAGTTTAATACATGAGGATGACAGAGAAGCACTTTGCCAGATGGCAGACAAAATACTGGCTGGTGAAAAAAAGGTAGTTGCTGAGCTTAGGACAAGAAAAGGCCGCTTTTCCAGGGTAACTATTGTTGCCATTGAATGGGACAAAGAAGGCAAAATCATTACAACTGCAGGTCTTGTTGAAAATATTGAGGACGAAAGCCGTTCGACAGCCCTTATAAAGGCTCTTAGTAAAGACTACACTTCTGTATATTATGTTGACTGCAAAAAAAATGCTGTGTATCCGTATCGTGTTTCGGAAATAATTCAGAAAGAATACGGTGACGTACTTAAGTTAAATCCTAAATATGAACTCATAATAGATGCCTACATTAAAAATACTGTTGTAGAGAATGAGCAGATTGCCATGAAGAAAGCTCTGTCCCTTCAGGGGTTAATTGAGCGTTTTAAAGAAAGCGATGTCTTTACCTACGATTATCATGCCTTTAGAAATGGCAGAACCGTTTACTGCAGGGCCAAAGCCGTAAATCTTTCATCGGAAGGAGAACTTACCGGCTTTATTATGGGATTTTCAAACATGGCGTCCGAAAAAGCTTATGAGCTTGAACAGATAGCCTATAGAGATTCAATTACTGGCGGATACAACTATAATTACTTTAAGAAGCTAATGAACGGAATAACTGTGGCTGGTCATCTTATTTCTATGGATATACTCCAGTTTAAGCTTGTAAACTCAGCCTGTGGCGTTGCAAAAGGTGATATCATTATTCAGCGTATCTGGCAGATTATTGAAAACACTGTATCTTCGGATACTATATATGGTCATGTAAATGGAGATAATTTTGTCTGCTTCAGGCCTGGGGCTACAGTGGAACAGATTATTAATGAATGTGAAACATTAACCGAGGAAATTGAAAAACTTTCTCTTGAGTTAAGATGTCCGAAGTTAAGACCTTATTTTGGTATTACAAAATTTTCTCCTGGAAGTAACATAGAAGAAGTGTATACAGAAACAACTGTAGCTAAACAGGAAGCCAAGAAGAACACTGCATATAATTATCATGTTTACTCTATTGAAGAAAATACAAAAAATATTCTTTCTAAAGCCCTGGAAGATGCCTTTCCAACAGCACTGGCAAACAATGATTTTGAAGTGTGGTATCAGCCGAAGTTTGAACCGTTTACAGAAGCAATCTGTGGTGCAGAAGCTCTTGTAAGGTGGCGCATACGGGGAGAAAAACTTGTTCCTCCGGGAGAATTTATTCCTATCCTCGAAAAATCCGGGCTTATACGAACTCTTGATGAATATGTTTTTGACAAGGTTTGTCACTTCCAGAAAATGAGGTTAAAGGAAGGAAAAACCGTGGTTCCGATTTCTGTTAACCTGTCCAGAGTAAGTCTTTATTTTGACGGGGTTGCAGAACAGTATAAGAATATTATTGATGATGTTGAAATTTCACCAAAATGTGTTCCTATTGAAATTACAGAAACTGCGGCTTCTTCTAACAGCGATATTGAAGGAATCGTTGAAAAATTCAGGAAGAATGGCTTTCCCCTCTGTGTAGATGATTTTGGTACAGGTTATTCATCTCTTTCGCTTCTTAACAGAATGCATTTTGATAATCTTAAGCTTGATAAATCCCTTGTTGATGACATCAACGGGCTCAGCGGTTATAAACTCTTAAAGCACCTTATTGCTCTGTCTAAAGATCTTGGAATGACAGTAACTGCAGAGGGTGTTGAAGATGACAGTCAGCTTGATGTTCTTAAAGAACTTCAGTGTGATGATATTCAGGGATATAGATTTTCAAAGCCACGGCCTGAAAGCGAATTTATCCGCATGCTGGATCTGTAAAGCAAAGCGTTAGGGATCGTTGCGGAAAGACCGCAGCGTAGCGAGGACTTGCAGCAAGAGCCCGGCCCGTCAGGGAAACGCCCCGAAGATGTTTCATTTTTCTCTTTAAAGTGATAAGATTGAGACGATTCATTTTTGAACCAAAAATAATTTATTTTATCGAGGAAAATTATGGACTTTGTAACAGAACTCCGTGCAAAAGCAAAAGCTGCAAACAAAACAATCGTACTTTGCGAAGGTGAAGATAAACGCGTTGTTGAAGCTGCTTCAGTAGTAGTTAAAGAAGGAATCGCAAAAATCATCCTTCTCGGAAATGAAGCTAAAATTAAAGAATTCGGTTTTGATATGACTGGTGTTCAGATTGTTGACCCGGCTACAGATCCAAATGTAGACAAATATGCAGAAATCCTTTACAAGGCTCGTGAAGGAAAAATCAACAAGAAAACAAACGAACCAGAATACGCTGACGTTGCAGCTGCAAAAGCTTACCTTCAGAAATTCGCTTCTTTCCCAACAACTGGTAAAGAAGGAAAAGACAAGCTGGACAACACAATGTACGGTGCTCTCATGCTCAAAGCTGGTGTTGCAGACGGTTTCGTTTCAGGTGCATGCCACTCAACAGCTAACACACTCCGCCCGGGTCTTCAGGTTATCAAAACAGCTCCTGGCGTAAGTACAGTTTCTTCTTGTTTCGTAATGGTAGCTCCAGAAGGTGGAAACAAATATCTCAGCGAAGGCGTTTGTATCTTCGGTGACTGTGCTATTAATATCGATCCAACAGAAGAACATCTTGCAGACATTGCAATCGCTTCTGCTGATACAGCTAAAAAAATCGGTGGTCTTGAACCAAAAGTTGCAATGCTTTCATTCTCTACAAAGGGTTCTGGTGCTGATCCTAAAAACGGCGACACTGTTGGTAAAGTACAGCGTGCTACAGCTCTTGCAAAAGAAAAGGCTCCTGAACTTGCTCTCGACGGTGAATTCCAGTTCGACGCTGCTATTGCTCCAGAAGTTGGCGAACTCAAAGCTCCAGGTTCAGCAGTAGCTGGCCATGCAAATACATTCATCTTCCCTAACATCAATGCTGGTAACATCGGTTACAAAATCGCAGCTCGTCTTGGCGGATGGAAGGCAATTGGTCCTGTTTGTCAGGGCTTTGCAAAACCACTCAACGACCTTTCACGCGGATGCAACGTTGATGAAATCGTTGATACTGTAGCTGTAACAGCATTACAGGCTTAAGGTTAGTTCAACTTAAAAAAAAAGGACTGCAATGGTGGCTGCTGAAAAGGGTGTCATTTTTTGGACTTTTTTCAGTGGTCTCCTGCTTTTGCAGTCCTTTTTTTTATATTACAGATATTACAGCTCTTTTTTTATATATCTTTTTACAACTTTTTGATCAAGTTTGTCTTCCAGATGGAAGGTTTTGATTGCCCATGTTACGCACTTTACGCTGATGGAAACTGCAATAAGAAGGCCTCCAAAAAGCACAAATGGAAGGAGAACGTTTGTGGAAATGCTGTCTCCAAGGGAAGGATATTTTGCAAAAACAAAATAAAGACCGAGCATGAGTCCCAGCTCGATTGTTAAACCTATTACGATATTAAATAACCCTACGCAAAGGTTAAAGTAAGTTGTTCTTTCTGAAGTTGTCATTTAGGCCTGCTTTTTTCGTTCCTTAAATGAAGAAATAAGGAAAGATATGATTAAAAGTGCACCGCAGCATACAACGGCAGCGTCTGCTACATTAAAAGTAGGCCAGCGATCCCATTGAAGGAAAGCGAAAGGACAGTTTTTTAAGCCAAACCATTTTACATCAAGAAAGTCAACAACTCCTTTGCCCATAAAACGATCAATAAGGTTTCCGATTCCACCGCCTGTTATGCCACAAATTGCAATTCTCTGAAGCATAGAAAAATCGTTATTGCGGAAATAGATAATGATTACAGCGATTATTACGAGGAGGGGAAGAATTCTGAAGAGAATTATGTTCAGAATGTCAGGTATTCCTGCTCCAATGCTGAAGGCGATTACAGGATTCCTTGTATATATAATCTGGAAAAAATCACCGAAGCAGTTCCATGCAACTGTCGGAGGATATGTTAATGGGATTGATTTTACAATAAGAAACTTTGTCAGCTGGTCCGCAAGAATTACTGCTGCTGTAAGAATAAGCGGAAGAATCTTTGCAGAGACAGGAGATTTTTCTTTAAAATCTACGGAAATGATTTCTGTATTCATAGTTAAAAAATTATAGAAGATTAAATTTTTAATGTCTAGTGAGATGATTCATCAGACGGCTTGTCCTGAATTTCTGCGGGATTGTCCTGGGCAGGTGCTTCTGGCTGGGTCTGAGGCTCTGGATCAGGGTAAAGGGTTTTAAGTTCTGTTAATACCTTGGAAGAGCAGTATCTTGGGATAAACAGGGATTTGTCTCTGGTAAGTCCAAACCGTTTTGCAAGAACAACATTTGACTGTTCGATGAAGCCAAAACCTGGTGTCTTATATTCTGGAATTCTGTTAAGAGAATAGAAACCTGAAAATTTTTCTCCTGATAAATCGGTGATGCGGCATATTGAATCGTAGTCCAGGACATCAAAGATAAAAAAAACTTTTCTGTCTGGTCCGAATTTTTCTGCGGCCATGTTCATTACAAGCTGGTAGGCGTAAATGTTGTTTTTAAGCTGATCTTCGACAGGTTGAGGTTCCTGTTTCTGGGTAAGGGCCTGAATGATGGCTCTGTCTTTTTTAAAAATCCTCATTTCTTTCCAGTTGAATGGCTGGTCATCTCTTTTAAAAACATCAGCATAAACGATAGTGCAGCCCTTTTGAGCTAGAAAAAGAAGGAATGGTTCGTAGTCACAGAAAGATGATGTTTCTGTACCGGAAAAAACTATAACAGGATAATCTTCCCGGGGACTTTCGCCCTGAAGGGTGTATACAAAGGCTTCTGAAAGGCTCAGGTTGTTTTTGTCAGGGTATGACTGTTTTGTTTCTGTAACATTAAAGGTTTTAGAATTAATTCTTACAGGGAAAAAGAAGATGAGAACTGCTATGGAAAAAATGATTATAAGCATTTCCAGAACTGTTGAAATGACAAACAAAGGGGAATAGCGGTCAATATAAAGTCTTGCAGCGAGGCGAAAAAGGGAACGGCCGTTTGTAAGAAGGACTAAGAAAGAAAAGACCATAAAAAAACAGCTGAAGTAATTCGCACCCCAGATATAAAAATTAAGTATGGAAATAATAAATGCAACTGGTGTCAAAACTACAATGGAGTCGATCCTTGAGTTTTTGGTAAAGAGGATTCTGACACAGCAGGCAAATTGTAAAAAAAGTGCCAGAAGATATGAAATAAAACTGTCAAACATATATTTATGATAGTGAAAAAATGTGATATAATCTACTTTAGATATGCCAGCAGCTAAAAAAGTAAAACTTGATTTATCAAAAGTAAAGATGGCCATCAGGGCCGGGATTCCCCTTTCAATTACCACATATACCCTTCCCCACGAAATGGAGGTGTATATTGATTCGGTTTTATCTGCCTTTCTGGAAGAACTTAATCAAAACCAGATGATAGAGTATCTGACTTATTGTCTGAATGAACTTGTTACAAATTCTAAAAAAGCAAATACAAAAAGAATCTATTTTAAAGAAAAGAAACTGGACATAACCGTCCCTGAAGAATACGAAAAAGGGATGAAAAACTTCAAATCTGAAACACTGAACAACATCAAGTATTACTTAAAGCTTCAGAAAAGTGCAGGCCTTTACGTAAAACTTATCCTCCAGACAAGAAACAATAAAATCAAAATTGAAGTAAGAAACAATTCCAAACTTACAGTTGAAGAATACAAGCGTATGCATGACAAATTAAGCCGTGCCCAGCAGTATACTTCTGTAGATCAGGCACTTGCACAGGTTCTTGATGATACAGAAGGTGCAGGTCTCGGACTTATTATCATGATTCTTATGCTTGAAAAGATCGGTCTTACGGAAGAAAACTTCCAGATTATCTGTGAAGGCGGAGAAACAATTACAAGAATCATTCTTCCTCTGAATGAAAAAACTCAGAAAGATTTAAGTGTCGTAAGTCAGGAATTTGTTAAGATAATTGACGAACTTCCTCAGTTTCCGGATACAATCGTAAAAGTAAACAGACTTCTCAACGATCCTGATTCAAAAATGAGCGAAATCGCCATGCTGATTTCCAGTGACGTTTCTCTTACAACAGATCTTCTTAAGCTTGTAAACTCGGCTACCTTTGCCCTTGCTTCTCCTTGCCGCAGTATTGCTGATGCCGTAAAACTTATTGGTATCCGCGGAATTAAGAATATGCTTATTTCTGTAGGTTCAATTAACAGTCTTAAGTCTGTTGGTGGCGAAAAGAAAGAGCTGTGGACACATGCTTATCAGGTTGCGTTCTATACATACAATCTGGCACGAAACTTCTGCGGAAATGACCGTTCAATTGTTGAAGATTCCTATGTCTGCGGTCTTCTTCACGATATGGGTAAACTTGTATTTGAAACTGCTCATCCACAGATTATTGACAGAATCCGTGGTGTTTGTGCCCAGAAAGGTATTCCTGCAAATATTTTTGAAAAGCTTGTTGCCGGTGTAAATCACGGTGAAGTAGGTGCCTTGATTGCTGAAAAATGGAATTTTCCAGAAGTTATTGCATCTGTAATCAGACATCACCATGAACCTGATATGGCTCCTGAATATACTAAAAAAATCACAAGCCTTGTTTATCTTTCAGATATGCTGGTACATTTACAGACAGGTGAAGTTGACTACTATCAGTTTGATCCTGATGTTCTGGCAATGTTCCATATTACAAGTGAGGAGCAGCTTGTAAAAATCAGCGAACGCCTTTTGAAAGCTTTTGAAAAAGAAAATAATGCATAAAAGATGACTTGTTTTTTATTGCAGCTGCAAATTGCAATAAAAAAGGGACTGTTCCTTGTGAAGTTTTAATAACTTCCTGGACAGTCCCTTTTGTTTTAACAGCGGTGGTTTAGCTTGTCGAAATTACCGCTGTTTGTGTTGCTATATCATATAAATAACATGCTAATCTTTGAAAATCTTTTTAATTTCTGCAGCATACAAATCGTTTATCTTGTAGCGGCTGATTTCCTGTTTTGCAGAAAGTTCAACACCTACTTCAAATTCCTTTGAAAGTACTGCAATTTTGTTAATCTTTTCAAAAGACTTGAATCCGTTTTTAGAACTGATTCTCTGGGCAACTTCGCCTTCAAGAAGACGTTTGATTTCTGGTTTTGCAGTCAGGTCTTCGTAAGTTTTGTATTCAATGCCAGTGTCTTTTGCAAATGTTTCAAGTTCTGCTTTTACAGGAACAATAAGTGCTCCCAGGAATCTCTGGTCCTGACCAACAACAACGGCTGTCTGAACATATCTTGATTCCTGAATTTTCATTTCGATTGGTACAGGCTCGATGTTTTCTCCACCAGTCTGAACAATTGTATCCTTAATGCGTCCGCAAAGAACGATTTCGTTGTGCTTTGTAAGTCTTGCCAGATCTCCTGTGTCGAACCATCCGTCTTCATTTATTGCTTTGGCAGTAAGTTCTGGCTGTTTGTAATAACCTTTCATTACGCCGCCGCCCTTGATTTCGAGAACACCTTTCTTTCCTGTAGAAAGAGGTTTTCTTGTTTCAGGATCTACAACTCTTGCAGACAGACCTCTTAAAGGAGCGCCCACATTGCCAAATACAGGCTTTGGAATCGGGCGGACTGAAATAATTGGTGCAGTTTCTGTAAGGCCATATCCTTCTACAAGTTTTACTCCGATTGCCCAGAAGAATTTGTCGATGGCAGGAGGTAAGGCTCCTCCACCTGAAACACCGGCCATAAATCCGTTACCAAGCATTTTTCGAATTTTTCTGAAAACAAGAACACTTCCGAGAAGCTTGATAGGATAACAAACAAGCCATGGAAGAACGAATGCAGGCCATTGAAGCCATCTCTTGTCGATACCATAGCGGCTTGTTTTATCAAAAAGAACACGATCAATTTTAGAGTGGAACAGTGCTATAGCAACGAAGAAGTTAAAGAGTTTTAGGGTAATTCCACCGGTTTTGCGCATTTTGCGATAGATTCCGTCATAAACGGCTTCAAATACACGAGGAACTGCAGGAAGAATCTGTGGGTTAGCAGACTGAAGGTCGTTAAGAAGAATTGGTCCCACAGGTTTTGAGTAGCAGATAGTAGCTACTTTTGTGATACAAACGTATTCTACAGCTCTTTCAAAGGCGTGCCAGATCGGGAGAACCATAAGGCCTCTGTCACCAGGTTTAAGAGGAATCCTCTCCTGTAGTTCATCAAGCTGTGTGATGAAGTTTCCATGAGTAAGCATTACTCCCTTAGGACGGCCTGTTGTTCCTGAGGTAAAGATGATAGATGCAAGGTCGTCCCAGCTGCCTTTGTTGATTTCTTCTTCAACTTTTCCCTGGTTACCGATGTTAAAATCAACACCTTTTGCAACAATCTGGTTGAATGTATAAAGAGTCAGGCCGGCTTCTTTTACAGTGTTAAATACAACTTCATCCTGTTCTTCCAGAGAGATGAATGTTGTAAGGGTTGGAAGCTTGTCTTTAATTCCCAGAATTTTTGTAATCTGTGTTTTATTTTCAACAATTACGATTTTTGTTTCTGCAAAAGAAAGAATATATTCCAGATCACCGATTGTGGCATCGCATCCTCTTGGAACATCAACGGCACCAATAGAAAGGAGCCCCAGGTCCATCTGCTGCCATTCTTTTCTGTTGTCGGAAATGAGTCCAACAGGTTCTTCTCTTTTAACTCCGATTGAAAGAAGACCTCCGGCAATATTTTTAATGATTTCAAAGGCTTCTTTGTAAGATACTGCATCCCAGGTATTTTCGCCTTTTCCATGTGACATCTGGAATGAGATATCCGGGTATCTGGTTGCAACATCTCTGAAAATTCGTGGAAGTGTTTTTTCCATTGGGGTTATTTCCTCCGTAAAATGACAAAATAATAAAAAGTGTCATTTTGGTTAGTATACAAAATATGTATGATTCATTCTACTCCCTTTTTGATTCATTGACAAATAATACCGGTGGGATTAAACTAACTAATGTTAGTTTTTATTAAAGCAGAGGGGGCTTTTAATAATGGCGGCAGAAAAAATCACACACGAAAAAATAATTCATGCAGTGCTGGACTGTGCCTTCGTAAACAGCGTGGGAGCAACTTCACTGGCAGATATTGCCGGTAAACTTGGAATCAAAAAAGCCAGCCTTTACAACCATTATGAGTCCCGTGATGCCATGATTGAAGATACTGTCAGATATTGCGGAGAGTATCTGCGTAAGGTTTCACTTATTCCGGCAGAAATGGATGCTACTGCCAGAAAATATGCAGCGGAAGCTGTTCTTAAGGGGCTTGTTCACAGATGGTTCAAGGTGAACGAAAAAGAGCCTGTAATTTTGATTTATTCTTTTGTTGAAAGTGAAAAATATTTTTCTACAGCAGCAGCTTCAATCTGTTCTGAACTCAGGACAAAACTGGTGGAACAGACGGCCGTTGCACTTACAAGCCTTGCTTCAGCAGAAAAAATAAAAAGTGCCTCCAGAGAAGAATTTTTGCTTAAGGCAGATTTTTTTGTAATTCTTTTGTGCAAAATGCTGGATGAATACATTGTAGAAAAAAAGAAGGATATAAGACTTAATCCGCCTGTTGAAGACGGTGGACTTTTTAACGAAATTCCGCTGGTGGAGCCTGACTTTGACCGGGCAGACAGAATTATTGAATTGTTCTGTCAGGGACTTTAAAGCTGTAGCTTTAAAGGTTGTCAAACAGGTTTTTTACTTATATTATTAAGGAGTGTCTACACTATATATAGTAGGTACGCCAATTGGAAATCTTGGTGACATTACATTCCGTGCAATTGAAACTTTCAAAAGCGTTGATGTAATTGCTGCTGAAGATACAAGGCATACCCTGCAGCTTTTAAGTCATTTTGAGATTCGCAAACCGCTTATTTCCTGCCGATCGCAGAACGAAGCAGTTGCCGGTCAGAAAATTATCAAGCTGCTGGATGAAGGACAAACTGTAGCCTATGCCAGTGATGCAGGTACCCCAGGAATAAGTGATCCTGGTGCTGTTCTGGCAGGTCTTGCAAGAGAGGCCGGTCACACAGTGGTTCCGATTCCAGGTCCAAGTGCTTTTGCTACACTTGTAAGCGTAGCTGGGGCTGGTGGTAAGACATTGATTATGGAAGGCTTTCTTTCACCAAAACCGGGAAGAAGACGTTCCAGACTGCGAGAACTGATGGCAACAGGAGCCGCAGTAGTAATTTACGAATCTCCGTTCAGAATTGTTAAACTTTTGACGGATATTGCCGATATTGAAAGTAGCCGTCGTGTAGTTGTTGGAAGGGAACTTACAAAGCTTCACGAGGAAATCATAGATGGAACAGCGGCTGAGATGAGGGATGAGTTCGCTTCAAGACAGAAGATTCTTGGAGAGTTCGCAATTTTCATTTCTGGAAATAAAAATGCTCAACTTTCGGAAGAAGTTGCCGATAATTAAAAGGTAAGGCAGGTTACAAATGATGGTACAGAACATTAACGGAATCAATCCACTTAACGGTGTACAGAACACAAGACGCACAAACGAGCCAGCTAAGGCCTCTTCAACACTTGGCGCAGATTCAATCAACGTTTCAGCTGAAGCAAAAGAAGCTGCAGAAGCATACTTCCTGAGTCAGGTTGCAGAAGAAACTCCAGATGTACGTGCAGACCTTGTTGCTTCAGTTAAAGAAAAGATTAAGGATCCTAACTACCTTAATTCAGTTGTAATTGGTTCAACTGCAGACCGTATTTTAGACAGCTTCGGCCTCTAATTTGAAAGGTTTTCAGTATTGATTAAAAAAAAGCAGAACTCAATGTTCTGCTTTTTTTGTTTACTTATCGGAGGATAAAAATGGCAGATTTTGCATTCAGAATTTCACCAAATATCATTCTGGCTTCATACGCAGCCAGCCGTCTCGGACAGTTTGCTCAGGAAGAAGGCAGCCGCTTTATTCTTGTAATGGACCCTGTTCTCAGAGCAGTTGGCCTGGCAGAAAAAGTAACTCAGTCTCTGGCTGACAGAAATATCGATTATTTTGTATTTGATGAAATCGGAGAAACTGCAGATACAAAATCTGTGGAAGCTGCCCTTAACCTTGCCAGAAGTTCTCACATCCAGGGTGTAATTGCTGCTGGTGGAGGAAAAACCATCAACGTTGCCAGAGCTGTAAGTGCACTGATTAACGAAACACAGTCTGTGTACGAATTTTTTGAAGATTCTTTAATCACAAAAAAGCCTGCACCACTTATTGCAGTTTGTACAACATTCAGGGATGAATTTGTTTTTACTGATAAGGTCCCTCTTACAGATTCACGCTCAGGACAGGTAAAGCTTCTTAAAGTTCAGAACGGCTTGTGTAAGGCTACGGTTTTTGACCCGAATCTTTCCGTAACTCTCACAGAAAACCAGAGGGAATCAATGGCCCTGGAATCTCTTTGTCTTGCGGTAGAAAGTTTTGTAAGTCAGAAGTCAAACTTTGTAAGCGACATGCTGTCAGAAAAAGCAGTGGAACTTCTTTCCCTGGCTATGAACGGTTCATCAACTATTACAGTAACAACTCCTCAGGAAGAACTGATGATGCAGGGCGGTTGTATGGCAAGCCTTGCTTCAAGCACAAGTTCCTTTGGTGCAGCCTCACTTCTTGCAATAGCAGTCAATGGCCGTCTTAAAATAAGCCGCTCTCTTGTTGCTGCAATTCTTTTTCCTCACATCATTGAAGACTGTGCAAAATTCAAAACAGAAAAAATCGCAAAACTTGCAACTGCTTTTGGAATTAATTCTTCAGAAAATCCGTCTCCTGAAGCAATGTGCCAGCTTTTTGCAGACAATATCCGCCAGCGCATGGCAAAAGCAAACCTTCCGACCCGTCTTAAGGATTTGTCAGTTACAATAGAACAGCTTTCTCTTGCCGTAGAGGATGCCGGAAAACTTGAATATATCAACACACTTCCAAGGGCCATGACAAGCGACGATCTTTTCAAAATCATAAAGGCAGCTTACTAAAAAATGATAGAACCTGGAAAACTGGATCACCTGGAACCTGGTCAGAAACGCCGCAAAATTGCACTGACTTTCGGTTCTCTTGAAAGGGATATAGACGGCATTCCTGAAAAAGGTAATGAATACGATTACAAATCCATCAGCCGGGAAGATTATATCAGGCGGCTTATAGAAATAATTCTTAAGGATCCTGAAATGTCGAAGGAGGCTGCTGATCAGTTAAAGGCAGTTCTGGAAGAAAAGCCCTTCAGCGAAAAGCGTGCCTGTAATCTGGCCCGTAACATTATGCTGGCAATAATCGGTACATTTCCGGCAGAGTGGGACCTTGTAATTGCACCACATACAGCTCCTCTGGACGAAAACGGAGTAGTAAAACAGAGGGACTATTTTTCAGGCGTTTATGTTTATGCCGAAGATCTCCGGTCACCGTTTAATCTGGGGTCTGTTTTTCGAAGTGCAGAAGCTCTTGGTGCAGAAAAAGTTTTTGTAAGTCCACTTTGTGTTCCGCCGGATCATCCTAAAGCTGTACGAAGCGGCATGGGCTGTATAGAGACACTGGGCTGGGAAAAAAAGAATCTGGAGGAGCTGGAAGCCTTTTCAAAAGAAAAAAATATTCCGATTTTTGTGCTGGAAACAGGGGGGACTCCTGTAGAGGACTTTAAATTTCCGGAAAAGGGAATCTGCATTATAGGGTCAGAGGAGCTGGGAGTAAGTCCACAGGCTCTGGAAAAAGCGACTTATGGCCGTGTAACGATTCCAATGAAAGGATTAAAGGCGAGTCTAAATGTAGGGGTAGCATACGGCATCCTGATGCAGAAATGGGTTGAGGCTCTGTCCAGGTAATTCTTAAACCGGCTATTCGTGGTTTTATTGCTCCGCAACGGCTTCGCCGCCACTACTATCCGGGCTAAATTTCGATAATCAGTGCTCCGCTCTTTTTATCTTTTACAGGTCTGTCATTCAGGGCAGGCCTTTGTACTTTTAAAAGGTCACCGTTTACAGGCCGGATATTTGTAGTATCAACTGCGAGTAAAAGTCCCATGTCTGAACAGCAGTAATACCCTGATTTTTTAATTTCCGGAAGTTTTATAAAGTCAGAGGCAACACGAATATTCATTGTTTTTTTGTCTGATTCTGGAGACTGATTATCTGAACTTCTGCGGCATACTATAAAACTCAAAACAGCCCGTTCCTTTGTAAGGTTTGCTTTTTCAGAAAGTTTAAGAAGTGCAGCAGGGGCATTTTCTGTGTCAAAAGCAAAGTTGCACCATTTGCCGGAAGGGTTGGAAGAAGTTCTTCCTTCCATAGGACAACTTAAAGAATGAGGACAAGGGGCAATAGGTACAAAATTTCTTCGGATAAAAGCATTCCTCATAAGACTTACAAGTCTTGCCGAATGAGGATCTCCCGGTTCAATTACTATTACAGTCTGGGTAGCAGGCTTAGACTCTGCAGAAACTGATTCCTGGCTGGCAAAGTACTTTTCGATATCACCTGTATATTTTTTTGCCAGGTAGTCACTTTGCATTTCGCTGGTCTGAGCAAGTTCGTTAAAAACATTTCCGCTTGTAATAAGGGTAGCCTTTTCCTTGATTGCAGCACCTACGGCTCCCTTAACACGGATTATTGTCCAGGGTTCCTGGTCGGCTGCAATTGTTTTTGCTGCAACTGAATAGAAGATTTCTTCTCCGGCGGCAAGTGCAGTCTGACTTAAATCCACGCAGTAAAACTTAAGTTTTTTAGCACGCAGTTCCGGGCGGGCAAGCCATAAGGCCACTGGAATTGTCAAAGGGCCGCTGCCTAAATCAAGGCACACATCATTGTCGTTAAGCTTAAAGCAGTCTGCCGGAAGGCTTGCAAAGAGTCTTGTAAGCCTGACAAGGTTCCACCACATAAAGTAGTAGATGTAGGCACTGACAGAGGAAGCATCGTTCATGTAACCTACACGGCGGCTGCTTCTGTCATCTGTTAGGCTGTGACTGAGCTTTTTAATCTGTCCTGCCAGGAGAGTCTGCTGTTTTCCGGAAAGGTTTCTTGTTTCCGAAACGATGGAATCGAATGTATTTAATATCTGAATAGCATCCTTTGGAACTGCATCTGAATTAAACAGAGGTGTTCTGCGGCTGTCTTTTTTTTGATATGAATTTCCGGCAGTGCGTCCTGTGTTTCTGTTCTTCGATTTAGCTAAGTTTGATTTCAGGTCGTTTTTAGGGGAAGAAGACTTTTTTCCTTCAGAAGCTGCCTTTTCTTTTGCTGCGGCTTTTGCCTCTGCTCTTGCTGCAATTTTGGCAGTGTTTTCTGCTTTATGCTGACGGCGACCTGCAGCTTTGTCATACCATGCCGGTTCTTTTTTCTGGCTCATTAAATGTCCTGGTTTTATCTGTATTTTCTTACCAGCATGTAAAGCTGGGACAGTTCTGAACGAATCTGTCTGATTGCATCGAGGGTTTCGGCCTTCTGGTCGTAGGTTGTGTTTTCCCGGAGAATTTCGTCACGGGCACCTTCAATTGTAAATTTTCTTTCGTTGATAAGGAATTTTAGGCGGAGAATCATATCAAGATCCCTTTCGGAATATATTCTTCTGCCACCTAAATCCTTTTTTGGTGCAAAGCAGGGAATTACTTCTTCCCAGTAACGGAGGATGTGAGACTTAATGCCTGTTAATTCTTCTACTTCACCGATTGAATAAGTCATACTACCTGTCTTCGTTGTTGAACCGGTCATTCCACTTTTTACGGCTTGCTTTCATTTCCAGCATTACCGGAATCTGGTCAAACCCCAGGTCTTCGCGGATGCGGTTTTTAAGGTAAGTAACGTAACTTTCTGGTACATTGTCAGGACTTGTGGCAAAGATGCGGAATGCAACCGGGTTGCTGGAAGTCTGAGTCATGTAACGGATTTTAAAGTGAATAGCTTTGCTTGCTGGCGGAGGATAGCGGAATAGCCAGTCTTCGAGAGCTTTGTTAAGTGCCGAAGTTTCAATTTTTGTTGTGAGCTGTTTGTAAAGACGGATTGTTGTTTCCATAAGGTCTTTGATTCCGTCGCCGTTGAGAGCTGAAAGCCTTAAAATCGGTGCCCACTGCATCTGTCCAAACATGTACTGGATGTAGTCAACTGTATCTTTGTAAACTTTTTTGCTCTGGTCTTTTAAGTCCCATTTATTAAGGACAAAAATAATTCCACGGCCTCTTTCGTATGCCAGTGAACAGATTTTTTTATCCTGTTCTGCAAGTCCGTATTCTGCATCAATCATCAGAAATACGATGTCACATTCATCAAGAGTTTTTATGGCCCGGTTAACAGAATAATATTCAACATTCTGCTTAACTTTTGCTCTGCGGCGTATACCGGCAGTATCCAGAACTTCGAATTTGCGGCCACCCCAGTTAAAGCTTCCTTCTACAACGTCACGTGTTGTGCCGGCATAGTCAGAAACAATGGAATTCTGGGTGTGAGTAAGTCTGTTAGAAAGGGTTGATTTACCTGTGTTTGGCTTACCCATGATGGCGATTTTTATAGCTGGTTCTTCAACACCTTCTTCAACTTTAGAAAAGTCCAGTCGTGAAGTAATTGTTTTTGCCAGTTCTGTAATATGATCACCATGGTCTGCAGAAATGAACAGAAGGTCCTTAAATCCGTACTGAAGGTAGTTCCAGCTTATGTCTTCTCCGGAGCCGCCTTCACATTTGTTTACGGCAACAATAACCTTTTCCCAGTAAGGGCGGAGAATGTGAATGAATTCTTCGTCTTCACCAGTCATTTTTCCTGCTTCCAGGAGAAGGAGGATAACATCAGCTTTTTTGATAATGGACAGAGACTTTTCAACTACAAGTTCGTCCATTTCGGCTTCGCGGCTGCCGATATCACGGTCCAGCTTAAATCCACCTGTATCAACAAGGTGCACTGGTTTTCCGTCGATAAATGCAGTTGCTTCAACCGGGTCACGGGTAACACCTGGTGTCGGGTCAACGATTGCCAGACGGCGGCGCATAAAGCGGTTAAAAAGTGTTGATTTACCTACGTTTGGGCGACCGGCAATGGCAACCATGGGAAGGTTAATATATGATTTTTCCTTAAAAAATTTTAATTCTTCTGTGGCACTGGAATCCTTCTGACCGAATTCGTCACCATTTTCTGGAGGAGTGTCTTCACCTGAATCTTCTGCAGATAATTCAATAACGTCATCTTCCTGTTTTTCGATAACAGGCTTAGGTTTTGAGAAGTCAGGCTTTGATTTTTTATTTTTAGCCATGGCTTTATTTTAGAGGATTTTTTATTTTTTTGATAGTATGGGGCCCCCTGCTGCATGCAGCAGGACGGGTGTTCCGCAGCTCGGTAACCCTCGGCCTCTTCAGTCGCTCCGCTCCCTGCGGTGGCTGCTGGCGCACTGCTCCATACCCTGGTCCGTCTCTTCGGAGTTTTACAGAAGATTTAAAGATTTTGAAGAAATGGCTCTCAGTTCTTCAATTGTAAAGTGACTTAATAGTTCTTTTACAACTGTAATCTGTTTTGGACTCATACTTAAAGTACGTACACCCATTCCGCTTAACACAAGCACTGAATCTGTGCGGCTGGCCATTTCACCACAGACAGAAAGTCCGATATTTGCTTTTTCTGCTTCTTTGATTGTGTGATGAATCAGGCGGAGGACTGCCAGATGGAATTCATTATAAAGTGATGAAACATCTGCGTTTTCTCTGTCTACGCCGATTGTGTACTGAGTAAGGTCGTTTGTACCGATTGAAAAGAATGCTGAAGTTTTAGCGAGACAGTCTGCAATCATGGCAGCGGCTGCAGTTTCGACCATGATACCGATTGGTACATCAGCCTTGAACTCTTTGCCTTCTGAAGCAAGTTCATCCTTTGCTTTCTGGGCAAGGTTTAGTGCTGATTTTACCTGGTCAGTGCTTGTAATCAATGGAAGCATAACCTTAAGGTTTCCGTAAACTGCTGCACGGAAAAGGGCACGGAACTGAGTTTTAAGCTGCAGGGGATTTGCCAGACTTAAACGGATTGCACGCTGTCCTAAAAGAGGGTTTTTTTCTTCTTTTATCTGGATTTCCGGAGAATTGATAAGTTTGTCGCCGCCTGCATCAAGAGTACGGATAGTAACAGGTTTACCCTGCATGGTTTCGAGAACGGTTTTATAGGCTTTAAACTGGGCTTCTTCGTTAAAAAGATTTGAACGGCCGCCATTTGATTCACTCATAAAAAGAAATTCAGTGCGGAAAAGACCGATTCCGTCGGCACCTTCTTCCATGGCAATTTTTGCTTCTTCAACTGTACCGATATTTGCCATAACTTCAAAACGGATTCCGTCTTTTGTCTGGGCAGGCACTGAACGGTATTTGTCCAAAGCTGCACGGTGTTTCTGTTCTTCATCAATTTTTTTCTGAAAGTCAGCCAGGGCCAGCTTGTCAGGATTAGAAATAACTTCGCCGTTGTTACCGTCAACAACAACAGTTTGACCGTTTTCAATCTGGGAAGTAATGCTGTCCAGGGCAAATACGGCAGGAATTCCAAAGTTGCGGGCAAGAATACCCACATGGCTAGAAACACCGCCTTCAGTAAGGGCAAGACCGGCAATTTTGCGCTTGGAAAGAACAATGGTGTCGCTTGGGTTCATCTGAGTGGCAACGATTACGCTGCCGTCAGGAACAGTTTCAATATTGAAAGGGTGATAGTTTAAAAGATCATCAAGAACCTTGCCAAAAATGTCGCAGATATCCTGGGCACGCTCAGCCAGGTAGTCATTACCGCTGGAACGAAGCTGGTTTGCGTATTTTTCAGTCTGACCGTCCAGAACAAATTCAATGTTAAGGCTGTGAGCTACAAAAGATTTTTTAAGCTCTTTAATGAACT
>JAZQNJ010000064.1:0-4894 GCA_045627285.1 Treponema sp.
TTTTTTGGTACTACATTAACATCTACTGTAACATCGCCGTTTAAGGGTGTTACTGGTGTCTGTGTCAAAAAAAGACCGATATCAATAATCGGATCTTCCGAATCAGTTTCAGTTTTACAGCCTGCAAGTCCAGACAATAAAACAAAACCAGCCAGAAGACTGGCAAATAATTTTAATAAATTTTTCATAAAATCTCCTGTCTTAAAAACTTAGACAGAAAATTATCTCACCCTTTCCTGGTGCTGTAATGAGGTGTTCGCCCTATAAAAAGTCGGGAATTTTTCCCGGCTTAGGGATTGTAGCAGTGCGGAGCAAACAAACCGTAGGTTTGCTCGGAGGCGGAAGCCGAAGCTGCGAAAAGCCCGACGGCAGCTGCCAGGCTGCCGGAAGCTCCTTTTTACTCCCAGAATTCAACTATTTCTTCCAGTGATTTACGAGGGCGGGGATTTGGGGTTTCGTCCGGATAACCGACTGCTACAAGGCTTACGATTGTGGCGTTCTGGTTGAAAAACTCTTTTACTTCTGGGTAAGCGTAGCAGTATGCACCTGCCCACAGTGTTCCAAGGCCCTGGTTGTGAGCTTCCAGCAGGAGATTTTCGATGGCGGCTCCGATTGAAACTGTGTCGAACAATTCTACAAAACGGTCGTCGATTGTTTTTTCGGCTTCAATTTCTTTTCCGGCTGTTAAAACTACGGCTATGATTACCGGTGCTGTGCGGAGAACACGGATTGTGTGGGTGGCAAAGGGAAAGCCTTTTGTTGTTTCCTTGAGATATTTGTTTTCGCCTTTTTCACGTTCCAGTCCACGAGCCATGGCATCTAAAAGTTCTTCTTTTTTGTTTCCGGTAAGAACTATAAACTTCCAGGGCTGTTTGTTGTGGCCTGAAGGTGCAAGGCGGGCTGCTTCCAGTATCTGCAGAAGTACTTTTTGAGGTACTTCCTGATTTTTGTATTTTCTGATTGAGCGGCGTTCTGTTATCTGTTTTATCATTCTTTAATTATAGCATTATTTTTTGTCTTCTTTCTCTATTGTGCTATCTGCTATAATAATCTCATGGCAGAAGTTTACATTACAGGCGGCTTACGAACTTTTATTGGGCTTAAAGATAAGGCTTACAAGAATATTCCTGCTGAAAATCTTGCTGCTGCAGTTTTAAAAAAGCTTCGCCTTCGTAACGAAAATGAGGGCATAAAAACACAGTCTGTAATTGCCGGAAATGCCACTGGTGGCGGGGGAAATATTGCCCGGCTTGCTCTCTTAAAGGCTGCTTTTTCTGATTCTACTTTCGGCGTTTCGCTGGATGCCCAGTGCGCTTCTGGTCTTGAAAGCATTATTGCAGGCTGGACCAGAATCAAATCCGGAATGGAAGATGCTGTTATTGCCGGTGGAACTGAAAGTGCTTCTACCCGCTGCATCCGCTCCTACAACCCGAACCACCCAAATTTTGACCCTGCCAGAGCCGACAACTCTTACCAGTCGGCCCAGTTTATTCCTGAAGACTGGAGCGAAAACTCCATGATCCGCGGGGCCGACGAAACCTGCAGAAAATACGGCTTTGCCCCGGAAGAGCTGGCAGAATCCGCCGCCTTGAGCCACCATAAGGCTTTTTGTGCTGCTCAGGAAAAGGTTTTTGACTCCATCACAGTTTCTGTAAACGGACTTTTGAAGGATGAAGGAATCCGAAAATCCATGTCTAAAGAATTTGCACTCCGGCTCAAGCCTGTTCTCCAGGATGGAATTATTACTCCGGCCACCAGCTGCCTTTTTAACGACGGTGCGGCTTTTTTGACCTTGTGCGGCGAAAATAAAATCAAAAACCACAAAGGACCTCTTTTTAAAATTCGACAGGCTGTAAGTACTGGTGGTGACAGATTTTTGAGTCCTGAAAACCTGATTTGTGCCATTGAAAAGCTGATTGAAAAATCCGGCCTTGAAGAAAAGCAGATCGACCGGATTGACTACAACGAAGCCTTTGCCTGCTTAAATCTTCTATATAATAAGCACTTTTGTGCTCCTTCTAACTGTTTTGGAGGAGCTTTGGCTTACGGACATCCATACGGGGCCTCGGGGGCAATTGTAACGCTCCATCTGATGAAGGCCATGGAGCTTAAGGGCGAAACTTTTGGAATTGCGGCTGTTCCTGCTGCCGGCGGTGTGGCTTCGGCAATTCTTCTGGAACGGGTTAAGTAATATGAAAAAGTTTAAGGTCATAAAAAACACAAATCCAGACCTGCAGTTTAAGGAATTTTTTTCTGCACAGGTTCATGAAGTTCCTTTTATTGCGCCTCAGACTTTTGATGTTTCATTGCTGGATTCAATTTCTATTCCTCTTGAAGCTGATTTTGCCGTTGCCACCAGCGGAACTACTGGAAAACCAAAAATCTACTTTCGGACAAAAGAAAGCTGGACGGACTTTTTTGACCAGCAGAACCATCTCTTTAATATTTCAGAAAATTCCAGAATTTTTATTCACGGAAGTCTTGCCTTTACAGGGAACCTGGCCATGGCTTTTCAGGCTGAATATACTCATTCTTTTCTATATATAAGCAATACTCTCAGATCTGACCGCTGGGTTGAAGAAATCCTTACGAACAAAATCGACACAATTTACATGATTCCTGACAAGCTGGTTCACCTGGCAAAACAAAACCGTACACTTCCCCAGATTAAAGCAATAATTGCAGGCTCCCAGTTTATAAGCAGGGAACAGTTTGAACTTTTGCGCAAGATTTTCCCGGAAGCAAAAATCATCCTCTACTACGGAACTTCTGAAACAAGCTATATTTCTTACAAGATACTCACAGAAACCTTTGAAGACCTTCTCTGTATGGGAACTGTCTTTGAGGGAGTTGAAGTGAAAATTTCTTCCGCAGGAACAATCATGGTGCAAAGCCGGGGCTGTGTAGAAGGAATCCGGGGTTTTTATGACACAGGCGACACCGGTTTTATGAGAGAAGGAAAACTTTATCTGACAGGAAGAATTGATGACCAGATAAATATCCGCGGTGAAAAAATCAACAAATCCCGTATTGAACAATGCCTTCTTACCGTAAAAGAAATTGAAGAATGCGCTGTTACCGTAAACCAAAAAAACGGCAGACTGGCAGTTACAGCCCACATAGCAGGAAAAAATCTTCCCCTCCACATCAACCAGAGCATTTTTGAGGGCATCCCAGAAGTTTTTATCCCTGCAGAATATGTCCGCTACGAAAAACTGCCCCGCAACGAAAGCGGAAAAATCTGTCTTTTGTAAAAAAACTGCCTTCAATTGACACACCTTCGCCATATCACTATTATTAATAAGGTTAAACACCATGAACAAAGGCGTTCATTCGAAATCTCGACACCGTTGTCGTTTTTTGGGATGAGCGCCTTTTTTTACGCGATTTTTCTGGAGGCTTTATGGCATTTTTGATTCTGGCAGACGGGACTGTTTTTGAGGGGAAGTCCATTGGTGCTAAGGGTTCTGTCATTGGCGAAACTGTTTTTACTACAGGCATGACAGGTTATCCTGAAACTTTAACTGACCCAAGCTATTACGGTCAGATTGTTACTCAGACTTTCCCTTTGATCGGGAACTATGGAGTTATTCCTGAAGACTACGAAAGCAAGAAATGTCATATCAGTGGTTACATTGTTCGAGAACTTTGTGAAAAGCCGTCAAATTTCCGTTGTAATGGAGATTTAGACGGCTTTTTAAAAATGCAGAACATTGTAGGTTTATGCGGAATTGATACACGCCGCCTTACAAAAATTCTGCGTGAAGCCGGCGTTATGAACGGTCTTATTACAAGCGATGATGTATGTCCAGAAGTTAACGATGCCCTTCTTGCAAAAATCAGGGAATACAAAATCGTTGATGCCGTTAAATCTGTTCAGAATGCAATGATTGAAGAACCTCTCAAAAAGGCTGTTGAACCAAAGCTGGCTGATTTTTATACAAAAGACTACGCAGACGGCAAAGGCAAAAAAGTTGCCCTCTTTGATTTTGGTGCAAAGGCAAACATTGAACGGGAACTTGAACGCCGCGGTCTTGAAGTTACTGTTGTTCCATACAGCACAACTGCAAAAGAAATTATTGATGCAGGCTACGACGGCGTAATGCTCAGTAACGGTCCTGGAGATCCTGCTGAAAATACAGGCGTAATTGCTGAAATTAAAAAGCTGTGCGAATACAATGCGCAGGTTTCGACAGGCTCAACCGGCGCAAAAAAGCTTCCGATTTTTGGAATCTGTCTTGGTCACCAGATGCTGGCTCTGGCCAACGGTGCAAAGACTTCAAAACTGAAGTATGGTCACCGTGGCGGTAACCAGCCTGTTAAAAATCTTGAAACAGGAAGAGTTTACATTTCAAGCCAGAACCACGGTTATGCCGTAGAAAACGAAACTTTACCTGCAAATGCGAAATTAAGCTTTATCAATACAAACGATGGAACCTGTGAAGGCGTAAATTACACAAATATTCCGGCCTTCAGCGTTCAGTTCCATCCGGAAGCCTGTGGCGGTCCCCACGACACAAACTTTCTGTTCGACAAGTTTGTAAACATGATTAAGTAGAGATCCCCGGGTCAAGCCCGAGGATGACAGAAAGTGTTAGACCGAGGATGACAGAAAGGGTTAGCCCGAGGATAACAGATGGGGTTAGACCGGGGATGACAGACTGGGTTAGACCAGGGATAACAGATGGGGTTAGACCGGGGATGACGGACTGTTCCATGTCATTGTCGGACTTGATCCGACAATCTCCCAAGATAATAAAAAAATCTTGGGGTCTTAGGGGCTAGCCCCTAGGCGAGAGGGTAGCGGCCAACGAAGTGGACGCGCAGGGAGAGACTTCTCCCTCAAAAAAAAACTGGGGCAAGGAATACAATCCCAACAAGTCGGATCGTAGCC
>JAZQNJ010000065.1:0-21468 GCA_045627285.1 Treponema sp.
ATGCCCGAAACAATCTTTCGGCGCTGGTCAAAACCGCAGAAAGCGGCGAAGCAGTAGAACTTACCCGATACGACAAGCCTGTAGCTGTAATCATCAGCTGGGCAGACTACGAGGAAGGAATTCTTAAAAGCAAGAAAAAGAACTGGCTTTTTGAATGGCGTAGACACCATCAAAAAGAAATTGAAGAATTTGGAGATGAAGATTGGCTTGTCAGAAATGTAGTACCTCAGAAATATGATGGAAAATACGACGGGTGTTTCGATTTTCTTATGGAGGAGAATAAAGAATAATGAATCCAGTTTATCTGCTTGATACAAACGTAGTTTCTGAGTTTTCAAAATCAAAACCAAATATGAAAGTTTTGGAAGCTTATGACGCTTACAGAGATGTAAGTGCTATTTCTTCAATCACATGGCAGGAAATAATAAAAGGCATAAGCAGACTTCCTGACAGTCATAAAAAAACTAATCTCATGGATTTTGCAGAGAATCTGCGGGAAAACATGCCGATTATCGACTACGATGCCTTCTCAGCACAAATCTGCGGCGAAGTTCAGTCAAAATGCGAATCAGCCGGAAAAACACTCCAATACTACGACGCACAGATAGCAGCCACAGCCCTCTCCCACGGCATGATTTTAGTAACCCACAACACAAAAGATTTCCAGCCTTTTAAAGAAAATTCTTCCCTAAATTTAGTAGACTGGGCGTAAAAAAACGGCACCAGCAAAACGCAGTGAGCGTCGTGCCGTGCCGTTCAATTATTAACTATTAATTATTAATTATTTTACAATGTCAGCAAGAGCAGCTTTCATACCCTTAGACTGAATGTCAGCAAGGTGTCCTGCAACTGCAGCTTCGAGACCAGCAACCTTTGTAAGGTTTTCTTTCCAGAAGTCAACATTTGAAAGAACTTTGTTAGCAATAACTTTTGCATCTTTTGTTTCTTTGTTGAGGGCAGCAAAGAATTCGAGAACAGGCATTGTATCAAGGTTAGCGTATGTACCTTCGTCTCTCTTAGATTCGAGATACTGCTTGCCTTTGTCGTCTGTCTTGATCTCTGTACCTTAGAAGAGATGAGTTATATTCTGAAAAATAGCTGCAAACTGGAACAGGAAATTATCAGCTGGCTGGAGTAGTTTCAGGTGGAAAAAATACCTCCAAAATTTTTTATAAAAAAGATTGAAAATTGTGTTTTCGTAGTATAATTATAAAAAGGATGTTGACACAAAAAATGAACGCGGTAAAATTTGCTCGATTGCTCGATTGCTCGATTGCTCGATTGCTCGGGATATTTTAAATAGTTTAACAGAATATAGAAAATACTCAGTAAATATTAAGGTACATTTTTTTGCGCAAAGAAAATTTGCGTGAAGAACTGTACCTTTTTTTGTTTTTAAAAACTTTGGAGGAGAAAATTTAAAACATGAGAAAAAATCTGATAGTTATTATATTAACTTTCGTTTCAGCAGTATGTTTTGCAAAGCCAAAGTTTGTAGAACCAGACTGGTTTAAAAATTTTCGTACTGTTTTTCCTAATGCTCAGTATCTGGCTCAGCGTGGAAGCGGAACTACTGCAGAGGATGCAAAGACAGATGCCGTTTCCCAGCTGGCAAGATATTTTCAATCTACAGTTAGTGCAAATCTTTCAACAACCATGTCATCTATTACAACTGGTTCGTCTATTCAGGAAGAAACTCGTGTAATAGATGAAGTAAATGTTAAAAGCGAAGTTGAATTCATCGGCCTTGAGTTTACTGAAAGTTACTTCTACGAAGCAGAAAAAAAATGGTATGCAGTAGCCTATATGATTCGGGAAGATGCCTGGATTCAGTATAAGCCTAAGATCGAAGCTGAAAAAACAAAATTTTACGCCTTCCTCAAAAAAGCAGAGTCAGAAGATGATTTATTTACAAAAATTTCACTGTATAAAAATGCATGGAAAGTTTCCAGTGATTTTATGGAAAAGCTTGAATACGGAAGAATCATAAATCCAAAGGAAGAAGAAAAATATTCAGCAGATAGAACTGAAATTTCTGAACTTCCGGCAAAAATTGAGGCAGAACAGAAAAAACTGACTGTCCGTGTAAATCTTAAAGGTGATTATGCAAATATTGTAGAGACTGCAATAAAGTCGTCTCTTGGAAAATGTGGCTTTGTTGTTGGGGCAAACGGAAATTACACAGCGGATGTTGTTGTTTCTTCAAATCCGGTTGGTGAAAATCCTCTGGCAATTTATCCGGCTGTCATCGTAACAGTAAAAAACAGCAGAGGAAAAGCAATCTATTCTTATGAGACAAAACTGACTGATAAAACAATCGCTTATACATTGGAAAATGCCCAGAAAAAAGCTTTTCCAAAACTGGCGGAAAAAATAACTCAGGAAATTAATTTTTAATACTGAAGGAGAATCTTTATGAAAAAAACAATTACAACTTCATTGACAGCTGCTGTTTTAGTTGCGGCATTTGCTTCATGTGGATCGACACAGTCTGTAACAAAAATAACAGAGCCAGAACCAGTTATCATTCGTGAAACAAATATAGTGGAAGCTTCACCTGTGGTTCGTGAACCAGTCAAACAGGATCCTGCGAATAATGTTTATGTTCCATCTGCAGATGAAGCTGATAAGGTCATTGTTGTTGATTGGACAGACCGAACTCTTGGTGAGATTGCGGCTCCAACATGGTTGAAGAATATGCGTCGTGGAAACAGTGACACTTTTAAGCAGGAGTGGAGTATCGATTCAAATCGAATTGTAAAAGCTTCGTATGCTGTTGGAAAAACTGAAGCTACAGCCCAGGCGTTGAGTCGTGCAGGTTTTGCATATGCACAGGCCGCTGAGTTGAATCAGAAAGTTATCGGTCGTGTAGGACAGGGGTTGAATGATATGGGGCAGCTTGAAGCATTGTATGTTGCTGCAAGTGAAACAAAAGCAGATATGACTGGGCTCAGGGAAGAAACTGGTTTTTGGCAGAAAGTCCGAACAATCAAGGCTGGAACCGGAGAAATTTCAGAACAATACATGTATTACACAATCTATTCTATGGATAAAAACACATGGGATGCACTGTGCAAAAAATATCTCATGGACATTATGGGAACAGAAGGTCTTGAGACAGCAACCCAGAAAAAGATCGGAGCACTTTTCAGTGAAATGAAAGAAGACTCAGATAAAAAAGATGCACAGAAAGCTGCAGAAGAAAAAGCACTGTATGATGCACAGATGGCCCGTCTTGAAGCAGAAAAAGCAAAATCAAATGCCGAAGCGGCTAAAGCAAATTTAGAAAGTAAAAAAATGACACCACAGGAAGCCCAGACAAAAGAAGCCGTAGAGAAGGCCAGTGAACTTGAAAGCTTTTTGATGTAATAAGGAGGGGGAAACTATGAGAATAATAAATAAAAAGGTAATATTGAAAAATATATTTGATCAGCTGCTACCGGAAGAAAAGAAAATTGTCGAATCGTATTTAGGTTTTATTGATAATGATATTCCTCTAACAGGGGTACTGGAAGAAATGATAGAGAAAATAATTGCTAAATATAGACCAGAAATTTTTGAAACTAGTAATTAGGTAAGAAAATGAAAAAAAACATAGCATTATTAATAATCAGCTTGTTTTCAATTTCACTTTTTGCACAGACAGTGAAAACTGTACAGGTAGTCACTCCAAAAGTTGATAATCTGACCGCTTCAGAATCTGCGTGGCTCCCAGGACAGATTCAGGACAAGTTAAAGTCAAATCTTCAGGAATATCTTGGAATGAAGACTGTTGTTGATTCAAAATCAGAAGCTGCTGTTAAAAAACTTCAGGCAGAAAGTGAAGGTTCTGGTCGTGATGAATCTACAGCCATAGAATTTGGAAAAATCACTACTGCAAAATTTGCGTTGTTCACAAAACTTCGTAAAACAGGCTCTGGTTATACAATCAGCATTGACTTTACAGACCTGACAACCGGCGAACAGTTAGCAAGTGCAATTTCAAAAGAATATTCAAAAGCAGAATATCTTTATGGTTCAACAGGTGCAGTAGATGAACTTACCCTTGCACTGGCAAATAAGCTTGGAATCCAGCTGTCAGACCTTAACAAGAATCTCCTTACATCAGGTTCTGCAAGCTTTTCTGTAGATGAGCAGCTGGCTCTGGCAAAACAGAATGAGGCTCAGTTCAACAGAATGATGCGAGATTACGATGACGAGCTTTCAAAGCTTATGACTACAAACGACATCAATGCCATTCAGAACAAGAACAGAATTGAAGCAGAAAAAGCTCTTCTTGCAGAAAAACAGAATGCAGAAAAGAAACGCCAGGAAGAACTTATGGCACAGATGGCAAGAGCAAAAGAAGATGAAAAGCTTGAAGCAGAACGTTCCATTGCATTAAAGACTCAGCGTGACCAGATGGCAAAGGATGCAGCAGCAAAAGCAGCAGAAGTGCGCAAACTTAAGATGGAAAAGCAGGGCGTTCTTGGTCAGATTAATGTCATTGAAAGCAAAAAGAAAGCACTTGTAGAAATTCGTCAGGGAGTAGAAAACCGCTCTCAGGAACTCTATGATCAGATGCTTAAGGACAAGGCAAGCGAAGAGTCTCGCATCCGAACTAAAACATACAGCACTGTAGAACTTGGAAGTGACGGGTACCCAACGGAACAGGCAAAACTGCGTCGTGAGAATCAGGTAATAAAGAGTTATGAAGATTTAACAAACAAATTCTTTGAAGACTGTGATGCAGTAAAAAAAGCAACAGCAAGCCAGGATGCTGCACTTCTTGCAGAAATCCGCGGGGATCAGAAGACTCTTGCAACACCCCGAACTGTTTCTTCCATGGGGGATGAAATTAAAGTAAGTTTTGGTAGTTACGAAGGAAGCAAGAACGGATGGAATGCATATATTTCGTTGTATTCTGATGGTATTTTACTTTATACAGATAATTTTATTGTAAATTACGAAGCTTTAAGCGGTAAAAAAGCCCCAAATATGGCAACGGAACTTAATGATGCTGTAATTGATGAATATACAAACAACGTAGACATGTACAACTCTTTGCTTACCCGTGGAGACCCGATTATTTATTTTGAAATTGATTATAACGTAACTGCAGAAGGGGATGATAAACCCAGCGAGTATAAGTTTAATTTCACTAAGATTCGTGTAATAAACACTGTAAGCGGTAAAGTAACACAGACAAGTACCTTGAATAAGGTACAGCCACACACAATGAAACCGGAATGGGATTTACGGGAAATTGTAGGGATTGTACAAGAGTTTAAGAGATTTCAGAGTAAAGCTTATAAGTGGGATATCTTGAAAATGCAAGAATTGTCACAAAGTAAGAATATTGCTTATGAAAAACTTTTATCTGATTACATCGATAAAGAAGGAGATTTTTATAGAGGAAAAATAAGACTCGAGGAAGAAGAGAAAACTTATAATGATTTTACAAATTCTTTTGTTAAGCTACCTGGGAAAAATATAAAAATTCAGAAAACAGAAGTAACCCAGAAATTATATACATCTATTATGGGCCGTAATCCAAGTTATTATAAAGGTGATAACAACCCTGTAGAATGTGTAAGCTGGTATGATGCAATTTATTTCTGTAATAAGCTTAGTGAAAAGTTCGGTTTTACACCCGTATATGCAGTTGATGGAAAAACAGACGTGACAACATGGACTAATTATAGGATTAATTATATAAGCGGTAGTGTGACTCATATAGAAGGTAATTTGACACAGAATACAAATGCAAATGGATTCAGACTTCCAACAGAAGAAGAATGGGAGTATGCCGCAAGAGGCGGAGAGAATTATACGTATTCAGGAAGCAATAACCTTAACGAAGTAGGGTGGTATAGAGCTAACAGTGGAGACAAAATACATCCAGTTGCACAGAAGAAAGCAAACGGTTATGGACTTTATGACATGAGCGGTAATGTCGAGGAGTGGTGTTGGTTTGTCTACGAGAGCCACGGCCACTACCGCTATTACTGCGGTGGCTGCTATTACAGCTTCGACAAACACTGCAAGGTGGACAGCAGGAACGGCGTCAACGCTGGCAACGCGAAAGACTACCTTGGTTTCCGGATTGTCTGTAACGCTGACTAAAGTCGGCTAGTTCTGTAAGGAAATTATTGATTCACTTCCGCCTTTGCGGAAGTGCGAATCCGCTTCTAACTAGTAAGCGAGCGTAGCTCACAGCAGTACGGCACATGCAGGCGGTAAGCCGAACGGAGCAGATGGTTCTGTCCTTTCGAGAACTTACTTTTCTCATAAAAAACGGCACTGTAGGACACTTAAATTGTCGGACTGTGCCGTTTTTTTATTTGATGTGGAAAGATAACCCTCCGCGTCAGGGATCGTTGCGGAAGCAACACCCCGCGGGTCAAGGCTTTAAGCGAAGCGTGCCTTGACGCGTCAGGGATCGTTGCGGAAAGACCACAGCGTAGCGAGGACTTGCAGCAAGAGCCCGACGGCAACTTGTTGCCGGGACGCCCTTTATAAGATTTCTTCTTTACAAAATAATATACTCCAAAGTATACTACTCTAAAGTATATAAATGAGGTTTACATGTTTAGGGGCAGAAAAAGAGAACTTGCGTTACTGGAAGATTTTTATGATTCAAAACGATTTGAATTTCTTGTGCTTTATGGGCGCAGACGGGTTGGAAAGACTGAACTCTTAAAGGAATTTACAAAAAATAAAAAAACAGTCTTTTTTTCTGCTCAGGAAAAAAATGATTCTCTAAATCTGATTGATTTTTCTAAAACTGTACAGAACTTTTTTGGTAATGATTATTTTGCTCCGTTTGCTGACTGGGAAAGTGCCCTCAAGTATGTTACTTCTAATGCTGGAGATGAACGACTTGTTTTTGTTATTGATGAGTTTCCTTATATTGCCAGCGAAAATGCTTCCATAAAAAGTATTTTTCAACATGTGATTGACCATCAGTGGAAAAATAAAAACATCTTTCTTATTCTTTGTGGTTCTTCTGTAAGTTTTATGGAAAGTGAAGTTCTTGGTTCAAAGAGTCCTCTTTATGGTCGCTCTACTGCACATCTTGAGCTTAAAAGCTTTGATTATTTTGATTCTTCTTTGTTTTTTCCTGAATATTCCAACGAAGAAAAACTCATTGCTTATGGAATTCTTGGTGGCATTCCGTGTTATCTTCAGGCCTTTGATTCAACAAAATCAATTGAAAAAAATGTTGCCCGCGAGATTCTAAGGGAAGGCAGTTTTCTTAAAGATGAACCGGACTTTTTATTAAAACAGGAACTGCGGGAGCCTGCTGTTTATAACAGTATTTTTGAGGCAGTTGCAGGCGGTGCTTCAAGAGTCAATGAAATTTCCACAAAAATTCATGAAGACACTCAAAAATGTTCAAAGTATCTTGGAATTCTTCAGATTATCCGGCTTATAAAAAAAGCTGTTCCATGTGGAGAGGATGATTCCTCGCGAAAGACAATTTATAAAATTGCAGATAATTACTTTTCGTTCTGGTATCATTTTCTGTTTGAGAAAAAAAGCCATTATGAACTTCTTGGTCCAGAAGATTCTGCTAGAGAAATTATGGAGCCTCAGAGTTTCTTTAGTTATTTTGGATTTATTTTTGAAGGAATTTGTCTTGAATATATGATTCGCCTTGCAAAAAATCGCAAACTGCCTTTTGTTCCTTCAAAATATGGCAAGTGGTGGGGAAACAATCCCGAACGCAAATGTCAGGATGATATAGATGTTCTTTTGATTGATGATAAAAATGAAAAGTATATTTTTTGTGAATGCAAGTTTAAAAGTGAACCTTTTGGTAAAGCAGAAATGGAAAATATGCTTTCAAGAAAATCGATTTTTAATCATGCGAAGGAAACATATTTCTATGCCTTCAGTAAAAGTGGATTTACTGATTTTGTAAGGGAAAATGCAGCTGATAATAACATCACCCTTGTATCAATTGACGATTTATTTGATGTGGAATGGTAATCTTCCGCGTCAGGGATCGTTGCGGAAGCAACACCCCGCGGGTCAAGGCTTTAAGCGAAGCGTGCCTTGACGCGTTAGGGATCGCTTTCCAATGCACACATAAAAAAACGGCACCGCAAACACAATCCGTGTAAAGCAGTGCCGTCCAATTATTAATTATTAATTATTAATTATTAATTATTTTACGATGTCAGCCAAAGCAGCTTTCATACCCTTAGACTGAATGTCAGCAAGGTGTCCTGCAACTGCAGCTTCGAGACCTGCAACCTTTGTAAGGTCTTCTTTCCAGAAGTCAACATTTGAAAGAACTTTGTTAGCAATAACCTTTGCATCTTTTGTTTCTTTGTTGAGAGCAGCAAAGAATTCGAGAACAGGCATTGTATCCTTGTTTGGATATACGCCGTCTTCGCGTTTAGATTCAAGGTATTTAGCACCCTTTTCATCTTCTTTAATTTCTGTACCGTTGTAGAAAGCGATAAGAGCAGCAATTGAGAAGCCAAGGAGCTTTGGTACTGAACCTGTCTTAGCAACTGACTGAGTTACAGAAGGGAGACAGCGTGTCCAGTATTTAGCAACAGAGTTGAGGGAAATTTCAATAAGACGGTGTGGGTTGAATGGGTTCTGGAAGCGAGTCCATACATCCTGAGCGTACTTTTTAAGATCTTCCTGGTCTCCGTCGATTGATGGAACGATTTCGTTGAAGATGATGTCGTGCATAAACTTCTGAGCGTCAGCATTTGGAGTGTTGAAGCCTGTTCCAACTTTTTCAGAACAAACGATATCCTGAACGTAGTTGCATCCAGCGAGGAATGCAGCAAGTACAGAAGATGTGTGAGCACCGTTCAGGATGCGAACTTTACGTGTGTGGTAGTAGTCCATGTTCTGAGTCCAGATAACTGAAAGGCCAGCCTTCTGGAGTGGAAGTTCATCTTCGTGTGATTTTTTAGATTCAATAACCCAGAAGTGGAAGAGTTCAGCTGAGTCGAGGAGCTTATCTTCGTATCCGAGTTTTTCACAGATGTTTTCAGCCTGTGTTTTACCGTTTTCTTCTTTTGAAAGAAGTGGGAAGTAACCTGGAACAATGCGGCCAAGGAGACATGAACAAACATCACAAGCATCGTCAAACCAGTTGATGAAGTCTGGTCCCAGCTGCCACATTTCTGCGTAGCGGAGAATGTTGATGCGGAGGTTAAGACCTGCCTGGTCAGAAAGTTCACAAGGAATAAGGATCATACCTTTAGAAAGGTCACCCTTGAAAGCCTTAAAGCGTTCGTAAAGGAAAGCTGTTACTTTTGCAGGGTAGTTAAGCTGTGGTTTCTGGTCGAGAGTAACTGGAACACCGTTGATTTCTGTATCAAAACGGATACCAGCTTCAGTTGTGTTAGAAACCAGGAAGCGAAGATCAGGGCTCTTAGCAAGAGCGATGTAGTCGTCGTAGTTTGTGTATGGGTTAATAGAGCGGCTGATAGAGTTGATACAGCGTGTTTCAACTGTTGGTTTACCGTCTTTCATACCACGGAGAACTGTGTTGTAAAGGTTGTTCTGAGCGTTCATTGCATCGATCATACCTTTTTCAAGTGGCTGAACGATTACGATGTTACCGTTAAAGTCAGTTTTTTCGTTAACGATATCAATCTGCCAGTCAACGAAAGCACGAAGGAATCCGCCTTCACCAAACTGAATGATTTTTTCTGGGCGCTGTACTGTTTTAACAGCGTCTTTAATTGATGGTAATGCCATATTAAGAAGCCTCCATCACCTGTGTGATTACAGGTGAGTAAATTTGTCTTCAATATATCACCATTGCTTATTATTTTCAATAAAAGGGCGCCTCCGCCGGCTTTCAGCCGCCGGCCGCTACGTCCGTGGTTCCGCTGCCGCTCCATTGCTTCGCAACGGCTGGCGCCGCCACTACCATCGCTGGCGCATTTTCAGCATTTGGACAAAATCGTTAATAAATTTGGAAAAAATATTTGTACAAAAACTATTTTACTTGTAAAAATAACGACATCGCATTATCATAAATTTTAACCATAAGGATGTTTTTATATGAAAAATGATCGATCAGGTAAAAGAATTGGATTTGCACTCAACTCAATCAGCTTTGGTTCTTCATTAAAACTCTGGCGTAAACTTGCCAATTATGCTGCCCAGGAAAGCGGTTCCTTTTTTATCATTCCTGGCGGAAACTTAAAGAACAACGGTGTAGAAAATCTTCGTAATGAAATTTATAAGCTTGTAAACTCAGAAAATCTTGATGGTGTAATCAGCTGGTCTTCAAGTATCAGTAACGGCGTAACACCAGACAAAATTACAGACTTTCACAGACAGTATGGCAATCTTCCGTTTGTAACAATCGGTCAGAAAATTCTTAATCACACAGATGTTTCATTTGATGCTTATGCCGGTATGCGCGATCTTACAAAGCATCTTATTGAAGTTCACGGCTGTAAAAAAATTGCTTTTATTCGTGGACCTGAAAATCATGAATCTGCAGAAGACCGTTTCCGTGGCTATTATGATGCTGTAAAGGAAGCAGGCCTCTTAAATGAAAATATTATTACAGACTACACAGGCTGGCAGGAAGGTGAAAAAGGAGCCCGTCAGCTTTATGAAGAACGAGGTCTTTTTCCAGGAAAAGATTTTGATGCAGTTTTAACAGCCAGTGACTTAATGACACTTGCTTCAACTGAATATTTTGAAAAGCGCGGTTATAAAGTTCCAAAGGACTACATTGTAGGCGGCTTTAACGATTCAACAGAAAGTCATATTCATTCAATATCATTTTCAACAGTTCATATGCCAATGGAGCGCCTTGGTATTCTTGCTTATAAAAAAATGATGCAGGTGCTTTCTGAAGAAAATGTAGAAGATGCAGTTCTTCCGGCTTATCCTGTAATTCGCGAAAGCTGTGGATGTAACAGCCTTAAACAGCTTCAGACTTTATATGATCCAAAAATCCGTATAAAAAGCAGAGATCAGCTTCTTGATGAACTTACAGCAACCTTTAAGGGTGATGAAGAAACAAGACAGATGATTTTTGTTCCTTTACTGGATGCTCTTTTTGAAAATAATCAGACAGAATTTTTCCGTCTTTTAGGCGAAGATTTAACATCATATTTCCGCAGCGAAGGTGAGCTTTCTAATCTTTTCGCAGCAGTAAAGCTTCTGCGCAATTCCAGCTGTCTGCCTGAAGAATATGTAGACAAAATCGTAAATACAATCAGCCTTATGATTCCTCAGGTACAGGGCCGTATTTCTGCCGGAAAACTTTATGACAATGAAAAGCTTCTGGCAACTGTAAGTGCCCTTAAAAGTGCACTTCTTTCAGCTCATGACAGAAATACACTTATCAGAATTCTTGCTGAATATCTGCCTCGTATCGGCATTAATAATGCAACACTGATTCTTAATGAAAATGAAGAAATTTCAAAATATGTAGGCGGTTTTAACAATGCAGGAGAAGTTCGTCTTGAAGAAGTTCTTTTCCCTTCAAAGCTGCTTGTTCCTTCAAGATTTGCCCAGGAATTTGAATACGGTGTATATATTGTTCAGCCGTTGTTCATGGCAAATAAATCACTTGGTTATCTTATTACAGCCTATGCAGATTGCAGCGGAGACATTTTTGAAGACTTAAGAACTGCAGTAAGCAATGCAATGCAGTCAATTTCTCTCTTTGAAGAAATTACAAAAGCCCGCCAGCTTGCCGAACAGGCAGAATTTGCAAAAACAGAATTCTTTGCAAATGTAGGTAATGATCTTTGTGATCCTCTTAAAGACCTTTCAGCTAAAGTTACACAGATGGAAGGTAACATTGAAAAAGGAATTCTTGATCAGGACATTCTTTCAGAGCAGCTTCTGTTCTTAAAATCTCAGATTCACTCTCAGCTGCAGAAAACAGAAACTCTGGTTGATCTTACCCGTTCTCAGGTAGATGACCTTCCAATGGACAAAAAACTCTTTGACATTCGTCAGGTACTGCCAGGCAGCATTGTTGCTTCCCTTAATCAGGAAATTCCTCTTATTTATGGTGATCCTGACCGTCTTAAAAAAGCAATTCAGACACTCTTTGGCGAAGGCGAAGGTTCAATGACAGTTCATCCGGAAATTGAAGGCCTTAAAATTGATGTTAAGTCTAAGCGTCTTGACTGGCAGAAGCCGGAACTTCTTCTTGCAGAAAAAATCATTCTTCTTCAGTACGGCAATGTAAATAAAATAGATGAATATTCAACAGTCATTACTTTGCCATGGCCAAACCTTGCAGGTCTTCCACCTGTAAAGGCAGAATTTAATCCTGAAAAGATCATTAATCTTTCTGCCAAGACACCAAACGTTGATTTATTTAATCTTCAGATGGACAGCATTTCCAGTGAAGCTGGTGATGAAAAAATCAATGAAAGCTGTCTTCTTTACTGGCGCCCGGATAATGCTCCTATTGATGAATGGGTTAAGGTTTACGGACTTCGTCATTCAGATAAAATGTTCCGCGCTCCGCTTTTGTGTTACAGCCATGAGCTTATAAGTCATAACTTTGTTGAAATGCTTGAATCTCAGGTTCGTTCCCAGAAGTCGGCACCAGTTCTTTTTGTAAATGCAAAACATACAAATTACGGAACCTGGGCTACAGAATCAAACAGCGTAAGCATTGCATCAATGGCAGAGTTTGAACATATTCTCAGTGAAATTACACCTTCACTTATTGTATTTGAATCAATTGATGAAGAAAGCATTAAACGCATCCGTCAGAATTCAAAAACAGTACTTGTTCCAATTATTGTTCTGCCGGATTCAATACTGTCAGAAGAAGAAGTTGAACTTCTGTGTTCACATCCAAGAATTATTCTCTGTAACCGTGGAGCAGCAGAATCAGAACAGTTTAACGACCGTATTCATGAAATTCTTGGAGGAGACGAAATTCTTCCTCCTCATACAGGTGCTCTCGTTAAAAAAGCAATTCTCTACCTTAATAAAAATGCTTCACAGCAGATTGTCCGCTGGAAGCTGGCAGATACAGTACATGTAAGTGAAGATTATCTTACACGTATCTTCCATAAAGAGATTGGTTTGTCCCTCTGGGAATACCTTAACCGCTATAGAATTTACCTGGCAACAAAAATGCTTCTTGAAACCAATGATACAATTTATGAAATTGCAGAAAATTCAGGTTTTCAGGATCAGGCATACTTCTGTCGCGTATTCAAAAAAATATATGGTATTCCGCCAGGAAAAATTCGTACAAAACAGTAGGTTTTTTTAAATCATAGTACGTTTTTATACAATAAAATACTTGTAAATTTACCGTTTACAAAATAAAATATTAGAACTGAGGTTAAATATGGACGCACAAGAAACAACTGTTCTTAAGGCACCAAAGAAAAATCTTTGGAAAGACATTAAGAGACACTATTCCGTTTACGCTCTGCTCGTTATTCCAGCTGTTTACTATGCTATCTTAAAGTATGGTGCAATTGTTAACGGTCAGATCGCATTTAAGAGCTTTATGCCATCTGATGGTATCTGGGGAAGTAGCTGGATTGGTTTCCGCAACTTTGTTGACTTCTTCCAGTCATTCTATTTTGGTGAACTGCTTCGTAACACAATTCTTTATAGTTTGGCAAAACTTTTGATTTGTGTTCCACTCTCAATCATTCTTGCCGTAACACTTTACGAATGTACACATGACATTCTCCGTAGAGTTGTTCAGACACTGGCTTACCTTCCACACTTCTTGTCTTGGGTAATTATGTACGGTATTCTTCTCGTACTTCTCGCTCCAGGTGATGGTATTGTTAACGATATCATTAAGTTCTTCGGTGGCGAACCAGTTGACTTCCTTACTAACACTCATACATTCCCTGTACTGGTAATCGTTTCAGACGCATGGAAGGAAATGGGTTGGGCAGCAATTATCTTTATCGCAGCCCTCATGGGAATTGACCCATCACTCTTTGAAGCTGCAATGGTAGAAGGTGCTTCTGCTGTACAGCGCGTATGGTACATCACAATCCCATCAATCAAACCTGTAATTGTAACTGTAGTTCTTCTTAAGCTCGGTACAGTACTTGATGCTGGTTTCAACCAGATGTTCATGTTGTACTCTGTTCCTGTATATTCTGTAGCCGATATCATCGATACTTGGGTATATCGTCAGGGTCTTCTGCAGTTTAAGTTTGCTCTTGCAACTGCTGTAGGTATCTTCAAAGGTGTAATTGGTATGCTTCTTGTAATGACATCAAATGCTGTTGTTAAGAAGATTGCTGATTCTTCACTTCTGTAAATAAAAGGAGACTAGCTAAAATGACAAAACCAAGCACAGTCAAATTAACTGCAGGTGACCGCACATTCTACATTTGTGTTAACTTGTTTCTTATTTTTATTGGTGTTGTAATTGCTATTCCAATGTGGAGTACAATTACTCTTTCTTTCCGTCCAAATACATTCATTGGTACAAACTTTGAAGGTATGTTCCTTCCATTCTGGAAGTGGGATACAGCTGCTTATTCAGCACTTTTAGGCAATGCCGGATTTATCACTGCGTTCTGGAACTCAATGAAAATCATGGTATTCGGTGTTATTACAGCTCTTGCTTTAACAGTTCCAATGGCATACTGTATGTCAGTTTCTGATCTTCCTGGTCGTAAGATCCTTAACTACTACGTACTTATTCCATATCTGTTCAACATTGGTGTAATCCCAACATACCTGGTTGTAACAAACCTTCACCTTACAAACCACCTTGCATCTATCTTTATTCCAGGTGCAATTGGTACATACAACTGTCTGATTATGCGCGGATTCTTCGAAGGTATTCCTGAATCACTTAAAGAATCAGCTCGTATTGATGGTGCTGCAGAATGGTATGTTCTTATTTCTATCATTCTTCCACTTTCAAAACCAATCATCATGACAATTGGTCTTTACTACGCAGTAAACTTCTGGAACGACTTCATGCACGCTATGCTTTACTTAAATGAAGCATACCTGAACCCACTTCCAATCTTACTTCGTAACATCCTGATGGCTTCTGGTATGAACGAATACGTTGAAGTTAACGCCTTCGGTAATGCTTCAGTTGCTGCTATTAAAGCTGCTTCTGTATTCATGTCAGCTATTCCAATGATGCTTGCATATCCATTCATCCAGAAATACTTCACAAAAGGTACAATGCTCGGTTCTGTAAAGGGCTGATTTATATTCCAATTTCTTGTGTAACTTTTTGACCAGATGATAATTTTATTATTGTCTGGTCAATTTTTTGTGGTATAATGAATATACTTCATTTAATATGAAGTAAATTTGTTTATTAAATTGTTTTCATTCATATTCAAAAAGGAGGATAAAATGAAAAACTTTTTTAAGAATCTCGCTCTCATCGCATTGATTCTTGCTGTTGCTTCTCCAGTTTTCGCAAAAAAATGGAAGGTTAACAAAGACGGTACAGTAGATATCGAACTCTGGTACGGTGCTGCTGTAACAGAAGCAGGTCCACCACCAGCTGACTGGGTTGCTTACAAGATCATCAGAGAAAAACTTGGTATTAACCTCGTAATCACTCCACTTCCATCAAGTGAACACGACCAGGATACAAAGATCAACGCTGCTGGTGCAGCTAACTCTCTTCCTGATCTCTTTATGTGTGGTGACAACTGTTTCCAGATTCTGGTAAAACAGAAGCTCCTCGCTCCAGTAGACGATATGTTTGCTATGATGCCAAACCGCACAAAGAAACTTTATGACAAAGATGCTCGTGCACATTCAACTGTTAACGGTGTATGCTATGGTCTCGACCAGCCAGGTACAATCGTTCGCAACGAAGGTGTAATCATCCGTGGTGACTGGCTCAAAAAGCTCGGTCTTAAAACTCCAAAAACAACTGATGAATTCTTTGAAGTAATGAAAGCATTCACATTCAAAGATCCAGATGGTAACGGTAAGAACGATACATACGGTCTTGGTGCTTACATCGAACTTAAACCAATGTGTGAAGGTCTCGGTGCTCGCTTTGACCCATGGTTTGGTGCTTTCGGCGTAGCTGGTACATGGAACATGACAAAAGCTGCTGCTGGTCTTAACATCAACAAACCAGAATACTACGATACACTCGTATTCATCAAAAAACTCATCGACGCTAAAGTAATCGATCCTAACTGGACTGCTTACAAGAAAGATGACTACCGTGCTGCCTGGAAACAGGGTAAATTCGGTATCTTCCGTGAACAGAACGCTGCTGCTTACGCAGAAGCTAACTATGCTCCATTCGATCAGAACTTCCCTAAGGGTGACCTCGTAATCGTTGACCCACCAGTAGGACCAACAGGTAAATCTGCTGCAGGTGTATACGATATGGCTTACCGCCGCTACTGTGTAGCTAAGTCTAACGCTGACCAGGTAATTAAGGGTTGGAAAGATGTTGACGGTACAAAGAAGAACATCACAAAGAAAGAAATGATCGCTCGTCTTCTTGAATGGATGTCTTCAGACGAAGGTTACTACCTCATCGGTTACGGTGAAGAAGGTGTTAACTGGATTAAAGATCCAAAAACAGGTGCTCCAACAGTTGTTGGTATTCCTGACAAAAACAAGGCTTACTCTAAGCCAAAGATGGCTCCTCTTACACAGCTCCGCAACATGGTATACTACAACTCAGACGAAGAACTTATGTCTCGTTACCCAACATATACAACAGCTGTATCAAAGAAGGAACTTTCTTCTCTCAAAGCTCTCCGCACAATGCAGTCTAAACCATGGACTCCATGTGTAGGTTCTTCACTCCTCCCTCTTCCAGATGCTGACCTTCAGCGTTTCTACGAACAGGGTGTTGTAGAATTCATGACAGGTAAACGCCAGCTTACAAAAGAAAACTGGGATGCTTGGTTGAAAGAATTCAACAACATGGGTGGTAAAGCTTGGGAACAGGCTGGTATTGCTAAGATGAAGGAAATGAACCTCCTTTACTAGTTCTTAGTAAATAAACCACAAAAAGACGGTATCTTAAGATGCCGTCTTTTTTTTTGTCTATAAATTGTATATAGTTTAATTATGAAAAATACACAGAAAAAAGAACTTGCTGTTTGCGGATTTGAAGCTGTAAAAGCTCTTGTTAAAGAAAATCCTGGAAAAGTAAAAAGATTTTATTATACAGAAGAAAGACAAAATTCCTTTGGTGAATTTTTTAAGGCACTTGCAAAAAGAAAGGCTCCATATAATAAGGTTTCAGAAGATGAGCTTGCTAAAATTTGTGGTAGCGTACATCATCAGGGTGTTGTAGCTATGATTGAACAGCCAGAAATTCAGCCTTTAGACAGCGATATTACCAATTACTGGCTTCATAATAAAGAATCAGCATTACTTCTGGACAGAGTTGGTAATGCTAATAATCTTGGTGCAATTGTAAGAAGTGCTGCATTCTTTGGCTGTAAAAACGTAATTATTCCGCTGGATGAAGCACAGAGTTCAGTAACAACTTCTTCATATCGTGTAGCACAGGGTGGAATGGAATATGTTAATGTATATTCCGTAAAATCAATCGGTAAGCTTTTACAGGCAATGAAAGGCAAAATGATGCGTTTTGGTACAGATGTAAATGCAAAACAGCCTGTAGGCAAAATCCGTGAAATTAGTAATGGAAAACCTGCTTTAATTGTTCTTGGAAATGAAGAGCATGGGATTTCTAAGGAAGTTAAAGATAACTGTGACGAACTTATTATTATTCCATTTACAGATAATTTTGAAGAAAAGGTTAATCGTCCAATTGAAAGCTTAAATGTAGCACAGGCTGCTGCTATTGTTTTGTACGAAATGAGAAAATAGATAATTGCATTAGCGATGGGAGCACCGCCTGGGCGTAAAAAAAGCTGTGGTTATTTACCACAGCTTTTTTTATGGAGCGTTAGCGGAAGTGCGGACGTAGCGACGGCGAAGCCGTAATGCCCGTAATAAACTAACGATTCATTTCTGACTGTTTACCAGTAGAATGGTGAGCTTTAATAATAGCTTCAATTTCATTAAAGTCTGAAACTGGAAGATCACCAAAGATTGTATTTTTAGTAGCACAAGTAGCGTTACCAAAGTGAACTGCTTTTTCAGCATCGTCGTATTTTAAGAGGCCAAAAAGAACACCGGCACAGTAAGCATCTCCGGAACCAATGCGGTCTACAACGTCAATTTCTTTGTATGGTTCTTCAGTATAGAATTTATCAAGACGCTTAAGGTATACAGTTGAACCGAATGAATGAACTTTTGGACTGATTACTTCACGCTGAGATGTTGCAATAAGCTGAATGTTTGGATAGTCCTTGCAGAATTCGCGGTGCATATCTTCAAGGGAACCAGATTTCTGGAACATACGGCGGCAAGATTCTTCAGAAATGAAAAGAACGTCGACATATGGAAGAATAGACTGAATTGTAGTGCGGGCAGTTTCTTCATCCCAAAGATTTGCACGGTAGTTAACGTCAAAAGCAATCTGAGCACCTGCTTCTTTAAACTTTTTAATCATAGAAATTGCAAGTTTACGTGTGTTTTCGCTGAGGGCAAGTGTAATACCAGATGTGTAGAACATTCTTGTTTTTGTATAAATGTCTTCTGGAATTTCTGATTCTTTAATTGTTGTAATAGAAGAATGCTTACGGTCATAAACAACAGTTGGTTTACGTGGATATGCACCGTTTTCGTAGTAGTAAATACCTACGCGGGCTTCTGGAGAATCATCAAAAATAATAAAGTCGTCGCTGACAGAAGAAGAACGAATGCGGTTTTTAATGAATGTACCAAGCTGGTTTTTTGGAAGGCGTGTTACAATACCAGTTCTGCAGCCTAAAAGAGAAACACCACAGGCAACGTTAAGTTCAGCGCCGCCAGCATGTTTCTTAAAAGAATCACTCTTGCTGATAAGTTCATTTACAGAAGGTGAAAGACGAAGCATTGTTTCGCCAAATGTGATTAAATCAAACTCTTTCTGTTCGTAAAAAGCGTCTTTTTTTGCCATAGATTTCCTCATTTAAAAAACAGATATTTATATTTTAATGAGATAAAAGAACATCAACAAGACTTTTTTGTTAAAATATTCTGCTTTGTGGACTTTTAATTCTTACTAAACTATACTTAATGTATGGCTAAAAAGAATAAAAAAACAAACTCTACAGGTCTGGCTCTTGCATGCTGGGTCCTTGGTATCTTAATACTTTTGATTGCATTCCTTGTTAAACAGGATGATATTAAAACAAATCTCAAAACTACAAGATTTTTTGAAAGAGTTTTTGGATCTACTCCGGAATTTATTGAAAAGCATGAGGTTAAAGAAAAGCCTGTTGAAGAAGAAAAGGAAACTGTTATTACTTTAAAAACAGAAGAACCTGTAAAGCAGGAAGTTCCTGTTAAAGTTGAAGAAAAGAAAGAAGAAGTAAAGACAGAACCAGTTGTTGAAAAACCAAAGACAACTGAAGTTAAAAAGGTACAGGAACCTGTTGTTGAAAAAAAGCCTGAGGTAAAAACAATTACAACTGTTAGTCAGAAGCTTTATCTTGTATATATTGGTGAAGACGGAAGTTTAAGCAGAAAACAGGTAGTACGTTCGGTTGAAAAGAATGATTCTCCATTAATGACAAATCTTAACCTTCTTTTAAGAGGACCAGACCGTTCAGAAAGTTCAAAAGGATATATCAGCCTTATTCCAGAAGGAACTAAGCTGTTAAGTGCTTCAGTTCGCAGTGGAATTGCATATTTAAACTTTAGTGAAGATTTTGAATTTAATCAGTATGGGCCTGACGGTTATAAAGGTCAGCTTATGCAGATTGTTTATACAGCAACTGAATTCAGTACCGTAACTGGTGTTCAGTTTTTAATTGAAGGACAGAAAAAGGAATATCTGGGCAGTGAAGGTGTCTGGATTGGATCTCCACTGTCCAGAAATAGTTTTTAGTTGATTTTATAAGATTTTATAATAGCGTCAAAATATTTGTTGTTACGGCTGTATGCACCCTGAAAAACAGAAATTGTCATAAGGCCGTACATATTTTCATTAATCTTTGTAAGAATCTTTATGTTCTTTGTGAATGATTTTGATACATCATTGTAAAAAATATTTGTAACAGTTGTTGAATTCTTTTTTGATTCAACAGAAGTAAGTTCACAGTAAGGATAGGTTCCGTTTGAACCAAAAGAAAAGTTTCTGAGAATGCTGTTAATTGTGCTGTCTTTTTCTGTTTTTGAAGAAATTGTGCTTAAATCAATTACATCAAAAGCAAGCATTGCTGTATTACCCATAAGGTAAAGGTTTTCAGCATTTGCAGTCCACTGATCATCAAGATTAATTGTCTGAACAACCCCGGAAACCTTTTCATAGCTTATTTTTTCTTTTTTAGCTTTTTTATTGAGCTTAAGAGAGTGTTCGTCCTGAATTTTTACAGGAAGTCCTTCAAATGCAGCAAAATTGTCGTCTTTGTTTGAAGAAAGCATACCTGCTGTAACAAGACTGAATACAGAAGTTCCTTTTGGATCAGAAATTTTCTTAATATTAAATACTGGAACTAAAGGGTCGTAAGTAATCTTAACATTACCACCAAACTGATCATATTCCTGAGTAATTTCAGTTAATTCAGAAATTAAACCGGCTTTCTGGCGGTGTGCTGTAAGCTCATAAATCATGTCGTGAAGGTAATTAACAAGATCTGTGTCTTCCGGTGTAATTGTAGAAATAATGCGTTCTCCGGTAAGTTCTACATAATCTTTTGTACCGTCCAGAGTGAATAAAATAGAAATGTCTTTTTTAGGAAGCAGTGGAGTTGTGTCTGTTACTGCTGGCGCAAAATAACGGATTCCATATGTATTGTCATCATAATAAATAATTCCGAAATATGATTCTCTTTTAAATGAAGAATCTTTGTAGTAAACATACTGTCCTGACTGATCGTGAATTAAAGAATCAACTCCAGGAAGAGCTGTAAGGTGAAAAATTGTGCATGCTGATAAAAAAGCAGCAGAAATTAAGGATTTAATTTTCATATAAACTCCAAAAAAAAATCTTCAGCGGCTTAAATCAGATGCGCTGAAGATTTTATGTTAATTAAAAAGAATTAAGCGTTTAATTCAGCAAGTGCGTCTTTTACAAACTTAATTGCTTTATCTGCAGCTTCAGTTGCTGGAACAAGTTCTGCTTCAGCTGCTGCACGTGGTTTAAATTCAACGTTTGGAAGGTCCTTGTCACCAACAGTAATGCGGAGAGGAATTCCAATAAGTTCCATATCTGCAAACTTAACGCCTGGACGTTCGTTGCGGTCATCAAGAAGAACTTCGATTCCTGCTGCTTTAAGAGCTTCGTAAATCTTGTCAGCTTCTTCTTTCATTGCGCCTTCGTATTTAATTGGAACAATACAAACCTGGAAAGGAGCAACTGTCATAGGCCAGATAATTCCTTTGTCATCGTTGTATTTTTCAATGATTGATGCCAGAGTACGGTCTACACCAATACCGTAACAACCCATTGTTGGTTCTGTT
>JAZQNJ010000066.1:0-17608 GCA_045627285.1 Treponema sp.
ACAATAATGAACCTGGCTACGGACAGGTTTTGGTAAGACTTGGGGATCGTCGAAAGGCGATCCTTTTTTTTTAATTGTTAAACTGCGATTTTTTATGGATAATAGATTTATGGAAAAATCAAAATTAAAAATAATTAAAACCGCCGGAGTGGCTGCTGCAGGCTTTGTTTCTCTGGTCATTCTGTATTTTGCAGTTGTATATTTTGCCTTTTTTAAAACAACCTTTGGCCGTAATGACAAGGAACGATCTGCTGAGCATGAAATTGAATTTTATGCCGGCGAAGAAAACTATAAAACTCACCTTGCTGACGTTGAATGGTTTAACGGCAAGAACTGTCCTTTAATTGAAATGACTTCTTTTGACGGACTTAAACTTAAAGCTTATGTTCTTGAACCTGAAAAAGCTTGTGCCGGAACCGTAATTCTTATGCACGGATATCACTCTGGTCCTGTAAGGGAATTTGCTTCTATCTGTAAGATTTTTTATTCCATGAACTACAGGGTTATTCTTCCATTCCAGCGGGCTCATGGCATTAGTGAAGGTAAATGGGTTACATTTGGAATTAAAGAACGTTATGACTGTTACGACTGGATCTGTAAAATCAATGAAGATTATGGTCAGGAGCTTCCGCTTTTTGCAGGGGGCATAAGCATGGGCTGTGCTACTGTAACAATGGCCAGCGGCTTTAAGCTGCCTGAAAATCTTAAAGGATTTATTGCTGACTGTGGTTTTACAAGTCCATGGGAAATTTGTTACTGGACTATGACTAAGCTGCGTGGTGTTCCTGCAGGTGTGGCTAACCTGCTGCTTAAGTCATGCAACTGGATCTGTAAAAAGACCGCAGATTTTTCTCTGGACGGCTGGTCTACACAGCGGGCTTTGAATGGCTGTAATAAGCCTTTCCTTTTTATTACCGGTACAAAAGACAACATGGTGCCATGGGAAATGACTATGACAAATTTCCTTCATTATAAAATGAAAAATCCTGATAACACAAAGCTGGTTCTTTTTGAAGATGGTCCTCATGCCGTCAGTTATTTAATTGATTCCCAATTATACGAAAATGAATTGCGCAGCTTTGTAAAAAAATACGAAAAATAAGCAGCAGCCGGCTTGAGCCGAAGGGAGGGAAAATGCTGGAATTAAGAATTAAACCAACAGAAACTGGAATCATTACCCAGACTTTTAAGAAAATTCATGAAATGGTTCGTTCTGGAACCATTGAAGATGATACTCCAGTGCATCTTATTCTTGCGCCGGGAACTTATGCCGGTGTAATTGCCTGGAATCTTTCTAACCCGCTTATTATGGAAGCTGCTGCAGGAACAAAACCAGAAGACTGTGTTGTAAGCGCTGAAAACTGCGAAGCTTTTCACAAGGATACAGAAAATCGTGCAGTGTTTGTAATTGGTATGGGTGCAACTGAAGTAACTCTCCGTGGTTTTACAATTGAAAACACTCATGTAAAAACAATGGATGATGTTGCTCTTGGAAACCAGGCAGAAGCATTGTGTTTTCATAATCAGACAGGTTCCTTGCTGTGTCAGAATATGCGTTTCATAAGCCGTCAGGACACTATTCACGTAAAAGGCTTCAGTCGTTTTGAAGACTGTTATGTTACAGGGGATGTTGATTTTATCTGGGGTTACTGCGACACCAGTGTCTGGAAAAACTGTCACATTCACACAAGAGAAGACAACCGTGGCGGCGTAAGACCTGCTTATGTTTTGCAAAGTCGTGCCCTGAATGCAAAACCCGGCTTTGTTTTTGCAGACTGTACTTTTACAGCAGACAAAAGACCAGCCGGCAGTCAGATTTTTATTGGCCGCAGTCAGGGAACCGGAAAGCCAGACAGTGTAGACCGCTGGGACTCAATCGCTCTCATTGACTGTATTCTGGACGAAAACTACGATCCGGCACTTTGGACAGATGAAGGTGGCACAAGAGAAGTCTGGCCACCAAAGGGCAGTGCAGAGTTCGGCTGGCGTGAATTTGGAACAAAACGAATTGCCGCAGACGGAACAGTAAGGGAAGATTCAATTACAGGCCGCGACCAGCATGGTTATGTAATGACAAAAGAAGAATCAGAAAAGCTTAAATCTGATGTAATGGCTTAACAGTAAAAAATGAAAAAACTTCTTTCGATAATAATTGCAGTTTTCATAAGCTGTTTTTCAATGGCAGGATGTTCAGATTCTGAAGGAGAAAAGGTGCAGCTGATTGTAAGTGGCGGAGAAACAGATTCTTCTATTAATATACCGGTTCTGGATTCTTATGAAGGATTTAAGCTGCAGGACAAAGATGGAAAAAGAACAACCGGATCCGTAAATGAAGCTGATTATATAAGAAATGGAAAAACTTACACAGTGTATGCCAGTGAAGAATACGGCGGTGCAGATTCAACAGGAAAAGCAGTTTCAACTTTAATGAAAAATCTGGCCGAAGGCGACACACTTGTTTTTGACGGTTCCAAAGGAATTTTCTATTTTAAAGAACGGTTGATTTTAAACAAATCAAATGTAACGGTAAAAGGCAAAAATAATGCCATTCTGGATTTTTCAAAAATAAATCCTTACACAAAAGAAGAAATAGATGAGGCAATTGCACTGGTAAAAGCATATTTTAAGGATGATGCAAATGGGGGCGGACACTATTTAAGATATGTGGACGAAGCCTTAAGAAAAGTAATATTAGAAGGTTCTGTAAGAAAAATGTCAGACGCTCTTGGAAAACTCAAAGGCCTTTCCCTTAATTCAACTAATTATGTAATTGTGGAAGACCTGATTATTCAGAATGCACCAAGCGCAGGTCTGCAAATTTCGGCCGGGCACAATGATACAAGCTATGTAAACGGAAGTTATAACATTATCCGTAATGTGGAATCACGCTTTAACGGAGATTCAGGATTTCAAATCAGCTCAGGACTAAAATATTCAACAGACATAAATCCCGATTACATTTATTACGAAGATGGACCCCATGACAATAAGTTCTTTAACTGTTACAGCCACGACAACTGCGACCCATGGAATCTTGGAGAAAATGCCGACGGTTTTGCCATGAAGGGCGGAACTGGTGACAGAAATTATTTTGAAAACTGTATAAGTGAATACAATTCAGATGATGGCTGGGATTTTTTTCATATAAGAGGAAGTTGTACTTTTGTAAATTGCATTGCCAGATATAACGGGTTAAACCGGAATACAAAGGAAGCCTGGGCAGAATGCGCCAACGGAAACGGTTTTAAGCTGGGAGGAGGATCCACAGATGCCGAAAAAGCAGATAATCCTCATCCACAGTATTTAAAAGGCTGCATTTCATACGGAAACTCAGGGAACAGTGGTGTAGGCTTTGACAGAAACAATCAATACGGTTCAATTTATCTTGAAAACTGCTGGGCCGCAAACAACGGCGCAAATCTGTTTCAATACGGAAAAACAACTCTCAGAAGACAAAACTACGCCCTGTCCAGAACAGGCGGAAATGACTGCTACATTCTCGATTGCTGGGCCAATGAAGAACGCTCCACAGATCACCTGGGCTTTTTGAACGGAATCAAAAACACATTAACAGGTATAAAAAAATAAGGGCGTTCCGGCAACAAGTTGCCGTCGGGCTGTCCGTGGCTCCGGCATTCGCCTCCGGTGCTGCGCACCAGCAAGCTGCCACTACCATCCCTAACGCGCAGCGTTAGGCCGTGCGCAGAATGCGCACATGAAAATAGACGAGTTTATCCGTTTTTTGCGCAGCAAAAATGCGAGCAAAGCGAGCAAGGAAAAACTCGCAGCGTCAGCTTGGCTGACGCAGGCATCCCTAACGCGGGAGGTTTATTGGCGGGATGTGTGGTTGGACTGTGAATTAAAACTTGAGGTTTGAGGAAGTGCAAGAAGTTGAGGAATTTCTACATTAAAAACCTGAGCCAGGGCAATAAGTTCAATATCAGTAATAAATCGTTCGCCGCATTCCATTTTCTGAACACCATTTTTATGAATGTCGTGACCAATATTTTGAAGTTGAATGGCAAGGTCATTTTGAGACCAGTTACGCTCTTTTCGAAGACGGGCAACATTAAGGCCGGCAATATTGTTACGAGGTTTGTCTGTAAGAGTAAGCTTGTTTTTATACATAGTCCTGACCTTTTGTAATTGTCAGTTAAGGTTAGGACGTTTTTGCTGAGTATATGACAAGTAGTAAGTGTTAATTAAAAAGAATACTTGAAAATTCGATCAGAATATTGTTAAATTAGATAAGTAAGGCTTGCCCCGAACATGGGCAGTCTCCACTAGGGTTTAAGTCTTTACAGACTCAGCCGCTTCAGTGTGCTAGACTGGGCGGCATTTTTTTTTACTCGTCTTTATTATGAAAATAAGAGAGAGCTGCTATTACAGTGGCAATTACGGTCGCAACACAAGTCACTAAACCAATTAAAAGCTCAAAAGTCATAGCCATACCTCCCATTCTAAAAATCAACCTGTTTCCAGGTTGTGAGTGTGGGAGACCGCCGCCGTTCAAGGTAAACCCAATAACAGTATAATATAGTAGTAGTTATTTGTATAGGTTGTTTTTGTTAAATTTGACATTTATAAAGTGTCAGTGTAAATTTGACACTTACAAGATGTTAAATTTACAGAATACTTTACAACCTGTTGTAAAATGGGCAGGTGGAAAAAGACAATTGTTAAAAAATATTATTCCTCTAGTACCTGCTTTTAATAAATATTTTGAGCCTTTTGTTGGTGGTGCAGCTCTGTTATTTGCATTGCATCCTCAGAAAGCATGTATAAATGATCTTAATATTGAATTGATTAATGTTTATGAAACGATCCGAGATAATAAAGATGAATTAATTAACCTTTTAAAAATACATAAAAATAATAACTCAAAAGATTATTTTTATAATATCAGGAATATTGATAGAAATACGAATGCTTATTCGCAGCTTACAAAGGTTGAAAAAGCGGCAAGAATGATTTACTTGAATAAAACATGTTTTAATGGTTTGTATCGTGTTAATAAAGCTGGCGAGTTTAATGTTCCTTTTGGAAAATATAATAATCCGGATATTGTTCCTGAAAAAATTATTGATTCCATCAGTGAGTATTTTAACAATTCAAATATTCAAATAAAAAATGAATCGTATAGTAATGTTGTTATGAGTGCAAAAGAAGGAGATTTTGTATATTTTGATCCTCCTTATTATCCGCTTTCGGAAACATCTTCGTTTACTAGTTATACATCTGAAGGTTTTGGAGAAGCCGAACAAAGAGAATTAAAACAGATATGTGATTTTTTAACAAAACATAAGGTTAAGTTTTTATTATCAAATTCGTACTGTGATTTTATAAAAGACTTGTATAAAGAATATATCTGTGAAGAAGTTGATGCAAAAAGAATGCTTAATTCAAAGCCTCAACGACGAGGAAGCATAAAAGAAATCTTAATAAGGAATTATTAGAACGTGAAAGATGGATTGAATGCTACTGCCTGGGAAAAACTATTTGATAAGTATAAGATTCTCGAACTTGTGAATAAAAAAGGTGTTTTTAGAATAGATGCCGACCAAATTAAAGAATATCGTGAACCACGATTAATGACAAAATTTGATACACAACAGTCTTTACCTGATATTTTTCGTAAAAATAAGCTAGGTATACTCCCAGATACGCGTGGCAGTTATGTTATTGGAAATTTTAACCTTTATAATAAATTCCCTGACAGAATGCTATCAAAAGAAAAAGTAAAAATTGCATCTATACCGAGCTTTATTGAAACTTTAGATATCAATCAAATAACTTCGGAATCAAATGCTATTAATGCAATGAGTATTTCGTCGATTCTTACAGATTTCCTTGATGAAAAACAATTAGTGCCAACGATTTCGGGCAAAATGGCCTCGGGAAAATTTTCCTTTTATATACATGGCGAAAGGGAAAAAAAACATATTATAAATGTAGAACGATCCCAAATGGAAATTGATGGTGGGTTTGAGGGGACAAGTAGTGTCGCTTTGATTGAAGCAAAAAATATTATACATGATGATTTTCTTATTCGTCAGTTATATTATCCGTTTAGGACATGGAAAGAAAAATTAAATAAAAGAATAAGACCTGTATTTCTTGTTTATTCCAATAATCTGTTTAGATTATTGGAATATGAATTTGAAGATTATGAAGATTACAACTCAATCAAGTTGTTACGAGAAGGCTTTTATACATTAGAGAGAGATTGTATTCATCTTCAAGATATTATCAGTATTGAAAAAGAGGTTAGGGAAGTATCTGAACCAGAAAATGTTCCTTTTCCTCAGGCTGACAGTTTTGATAAAGTTGTTTCAATAATTGAACACTTACAGTATAAGAGTCTGACAAAATTTGAAATTGAGGAAATGTTTGGTTTTACAAGTAGACAAGCAGATTATTATTTTAATGCAGCAAAATACCTCGGTTTGATAGACGAATTTAAAAATTCTGAGGGAATTCTTTGTTGTAATGCTTCGGAATTAGGACGCAGAATTTTAGAACATCCATATAAACAGCGACAATTAATATTTGCAGATGCAATACTTCAGCATAAAGTTTTCAGAGAAGTGTTTAATATTGCTGTGATGTCTGAAGAATTTCCTGATAAACGCTATATTCAACAAATAATGAAAAAATATAAAGTGTGTTCTGATAATTTATTGGAAAGAAGGGCTTCAACAGTTAAAGGGTGGATTCAATGGATATTAAAACTTGTAAATGATTAATATTATATACATAGTAGGGAAAATATACTAAGTGATTGGGAAAGCAAATTTTTACTCTCAATTTACCAATAGTTTTTCCTTTCTGAATTAAAAATCAAACCACATTGTTGTATTCATCTATCCGAAAAACTTTGTTTGAAATTTAGTCTTTCAATAAAAAAAGGAAAATTTTGTGGCGTTGTGAACTCTTTTACGAACATATTAAAATAATCCTCCAATGTAATATCTTTTTCCTTACAAAACTGCAAAAGCATCTTTTTGTCGTCTTCATCAATTTGGATTGTAATTGTTGTTTTACTCATTTACTTCCTCCTCCTCACTAAACCAGTCATCCATCATCAATGGACTCACTTCTGTCATTGGCTCAAAGTCTTTTGTATTTCGTGTTACAAGAATCATTCCGTTTGAGACGGCTATTGCTGCTATTTCTGTGTCGGGATAGTCTTTTGGGGTGCCTTTTTCTTTTAGGCGGGAACGGATGTCTGCCTGTATTAAGGCGGCGTGGCAGTCCAGGCTTATGATTGGAAAGTTTTCCTGTATTATGTTTATGAGTATTGATGTGTAAAAATCTTTTCTTTTGCCTTCGGGCATTATGTTTACTCCATACAATAATTCATTCCAGGTGGTGGAAGCTATTGCACAGCGGTTTTGATGAAAATTGATTTTTGCTGATACGCTTGTGTCTGGTGAGTTTCTAAAAAGCTCTGAGATTATATTTGTGTCCAGTAGAAAGAGTGGTTTCATTGCGGTTAAAACTCCCTGAGTAATTCCTGTTCGCTTTTTGATTCGTATACTGCCGGTTCTTTGTTGCTTTTTAGAAAATCTGCAAAATCAAAATCGTCATCATTTAGATTAAAGCTACTTCTTAGTTTTTTAATTTCGTCAAAAATTGTGTTTTTTTCTGTACTTAAAAAGTATTTTTTGTAATCTTCTTCTGAAATAATATAGCCGGCTGTTTTGTCATGTCGTGTTATGCGGACTGGTCCTTCTGTTTCTGCCTTATGCAGATAGAAGGGAAATCTGTTTTTGGCTTCGTAAACTGGAACTGGTTCACTCATTTTTTTATCCTTTTATTGCGTATTATTTATAAATAAAATAACTTTAAAATGGCTATAAGTCAAATTTATAGCTATAACTATTCAGATTCATATACACGTCAGCTCATGGAACCATGGCGCTGCCAGTTACTTAAAATCGGTGTAGTACAAATTGTGCTCATTTTACTTCTTTTATATTGAAGGAAATAAAGGTAAAATAGTATTATTAAGCATATTTCTTGCGGCTTAAAAAATTAAGTGAGGCTGCAGATTTCAAAAGGGAAAAAAATGAAAGAATTCAATCTTAAAGATTTTGGTGGCGTTGCTGACGGATCATTTAATAATACTGGTGCATTTGCACTTGCATTTGCTGAAATTGCCCGCAATGGCGGTGGTAAGCTTGTTGTTTCAAAAGGTGTATGGTCTACCGGCCCTATCGACATTCCATCTGATACAACTTTAGTTCTTGAAGAAGGTTCTGAACTTTCTTTTATTCCGGATCCAAATCTTTATCCACCTGCATTTACACGCTGGGAAGGCGTTGAATGTTTTGCTATGCATCCTCTCGTTTTTTCTACTCACACTAAAAATGTAAAAATTACAGGTAAAGGAACCATTAACGGCAACGGTAAAACCTGGTGGGATCTTGCTCATGCTAAGCGCAATACTCAGAATGGTCCTGTTGAAATTTACGAAAAGGTTCTTGCTGCCATGAATCCTGGATATGAAAATCAGCCTGGTGGTGGTGGCGGACGTGCAAGTCAGTTCCTTCGCCCAAGCCTTGTTGAATTTTCTTTCTGTGAAAATGCTGTAATTGAAGGCGTAAAAATTATTGACTCTCCATTCTGGACTGTTCATCCTCTTTACGTTAAAAACCTTACTCTCAGAAACCTTCATATTGAAAATCCATATGATGCTCCAAACACTGACGGTATTGATGTTGACTCATGTCAGAACGTAAAAATCATTGACTGTTTCGTTTCTGTTGGTGATGACGGTATCTGTATTAAATCTGGTTCCGGTCCAGACGGTATTCGCTGTAACAAGCCAACTGTAAATGTTGAAGTTAAGGGTTGTACTGTACGCAATGCTCACGGTGGTATTGTTCTTGGTTCTGAAACTGCTGCAGGTATGAGCCGCATTCACGCTTCTGACTGTGATCTTTCTGGAACTGACCGTGGTATCCGCATTAAGAGCCGCCGTGGTCGTGGTGGTGACATTAACGACATTGAGCTCAAAAATCTTGTAATGAACGACACTCTCTGTCCTATCGCTATGAACATGTACTACAAGTGCGGTATTACAGACAAGCAGTCTCCTCTTTTCAGTCTCGAAAAGCAGCCTGTTACAAGCGAAACTCCACGCATTCACAATGTAAAAATCATCGGATGTAAGGGAACTGGCTGTAAGGCTTCTGCCGGATTTATTGTTGGTCTCCCGGAAATGCCTATCGACAACCTGGAAATCCGCGACTGTTACTTTACAACTGACGAAACTTCTGACCGCTCTCCACAGGAATCTGATATGTTCTACGGTCTGCCGGAAGTAAGCGTTAAGTCGTTCCGTGTTCGTAACGCACCTGGTGCTAAGTTCGAAAATGTTAAAATCGAAGGTCCTGCTGAAACTTTCATTTACGAATAGTTTTTTAAGCATAAGGGCGTCTCACAAAAAAAAGGACTGGTTAAGACCAGTCCTTTTTTTTGTGCCGGGTGTTCCGCATTTCCGCTGCCGCTCCATCGTCCTCGTCACTTCGTTCCTGCGGTCGACGGCTGCGCCGGTGCTCCATACCCTGACGCAGTCAGGGTCGTGCGCAGAATGCGCACACGAAAATAAACGAGTATTTCAGTTTTTTGCGAAGCAAAAATGCGAGCCTGAGCGAGCAATGAAATACTCGCCGCGTGCTTGCACGCAGGCATACCCTGACGCAGTTTTCTGTTTCTGCAGTTTTTTTCGAAGTTGTTGTCGAGGATTGTGGCTTTTTACGGGTGCCAGGTGTTTTTGTGGAAAATGACCCGTAATTTTCTGAAAACTTTTGTCGAGGTGTCCGAATAATTACGTGTCGAACGGGAGATATTTAGAGTTTACCCGTAAAAAGTGCCTTTCCTCTGGAACTGGTGCTGCTAATTTGAGAAAATTTTACGGGTGAAGAAGCGTTTTTTGTGGTGCTGCCCGTAATTTTCCCGCGATGTCGGTAGCACCAGTTCATAATTTTACGTGTAAAAGTGATTTTTCTGTGTTTAACCCGTAAATTTTGCGGGGTCTCGTTGTTTTTTTAGAGGCTTATCAGCAGCAGTCCTGCAAAGCAAACTGCAATTCCCGCTACCTGTTTTATGCTTATGCTTTCTTTAAACAGAAAATAGCCTACAAAAATCAGGACTACTGCCAGTGTTATGTTGGCTACAACAGAAGCCATGTTTACTTTCCAGCCGGCACGGAATGCAAAAATGTAGCCCAGTTCCAGACCTATAATGCACAGTCCAAGCACCCAGCTGGTCCAGTTAATGTTTGCAAAATGGTCTTTAACAGAGACTGTCTTATCTGCAGTAATTACAAAAACAAGGGCAGAAATTCCAGCTGCTGTCAGGTAAGTCAGTGCCAGAGACAAAAAAGCGTTTGCATTCTCCGGAGTAGATTTTGTTGTAATGTTGTAAAAAACATTTGAAAGGACTACAAGTCCGATTGGCCATAAATAGCTGAACATTTTTTCTCCTTAAATTACCAGAGACCCATTACATGCTGCAGAAGAAGACTTACACCTGTAATTCCCATCCAGCACACTGCACCCAGAATCAGTGGTTTGCCGCCTGTTTTTACAAGCTTAACAATGTCAGTGTTAAGGCCGATTGCACCCATAGCCATAATAATAAAGAATTTACTTGTGTTCTTTAAAAAGTGGAAAATATTTTTTACTGTGCCCAGAACTTCCTCGTCTGTTATAAAGTAAAAACAAAGAGTTGTAATTACTGAGGCGGCAATAAAATAAAGAATGAACCATGGAAAAATTTTGACTAGATTTACTCTGGCTGGAGTTTTTCCTTCTGATTCTGTATTTGCCGCAGTTTCTTCAGATGCCGCAGAAGCTTTTTTTTCCTGGTGTGTGCGGTAAAGAGCCAGACACAGTGTAATTGGAATTATTGCCAGTGTGCGTGTTAATTTAACGGTTACGGCTTTGTCCAGAGTAGCGCTTCCAAGGTCAAACATGCTGTCCCAGGTGCTGGCAGCTGCTGTTACTGAGCTGGTGTCATTTACAGCTGTTCCTGTAAAAATACCAAAAGCTGTTCCATCTGTTGTACAGAAGCCTATAAGTTTTCCAAATGCAGGGAAGAGAAGGGCTGCAAGAACATTAAAGAAAAAGATTACGCTGATAGCCTGTGCAACTTCTTCATCATCTGCATCAATTACAGGAGCAGTAGCTGCTACAGCTGAACCACCGCAGATTGAAGAGCCGACACCAATAAGTGCAGATATTTTTGATGGGATTTTCATTACTTTGCACATTACAAATGCCAGAATCAGGGAAGTAGAAATTGTGCAGACAATAATCGGAAGGCTCTGTTTTCCTGTTTCAAGAATTACATTCAGGTTAAGTCCAAAACCAAGAAGAATTACTGCCCACTGAAGAATTTTTTTGGAAGTAAATTTAATACCACCGGCAAAGAGTCCTTTGTTTTTCCAGAAAACTGCAATAAGCATGCCTGCAATAATTGCAATTACAGGACCGCCTGCAATCGGAAACATGGAACCAAGATACCAGGCAGGAACTGCGATTAAAAGTGAAACTAGAATTCCAGGTAAATTTTGTTTTATAAAGTTCATCTTTTCTCCTTGTGTAGATTTTTTCATTATTGTTCAGGCCTGCGCCAGATTGTCATTCTCGGGCTTGCCCTGGGGATTTCTTTTTTTGTGCAAGAGATTACCGGTTCAAACCCGGTATATGTTATTTTAATCTTATCTTTTTTGAGTTAGAATTGAAACTGAGTCAGGGGTAAAACTGTCTCTGAAAAAGCAGAATCAATGCTTAAGTTTTTATGCTCCCTGGTCTGATCTGCTTTTACTGTTACGGAGGATTTTATGACATCTTTTTTTAAGAAGACTTTATGCGCTTTTTTCTGTATAACAGTTTTTTCCTTTTCTGTGTTTGCAGAGCCTGGCTTTAACCTCTGGGGCAGCGGAAAAGTTTTTAAGCTGGATCCTGTTACCGACGGCGTTCTTCTTGGAACTGGTGTTCTTCTTTCCGGCGGAGATCTTGTGCTGGATAATGTAATGGAACTTAACCGTGCAAAGTACGATCCTGCCAAAATCTACAATAAAGACAATATTAACGGTTTTGACCGTTATTTTATGAATCCTTACGACAAGAGCCTTGATTCGGCAGCGGACATTACATTGGTCTGTGCCATGATGGCTCCCGGCGTACTTGTGTTTACAGACAAAGAAGAGTGGGTTACAGAGGCTGTTATGTACGCCGAAACTCTTCTTATTGCAAACGGCATTAAAGAAATTACAAAACTTTGTGTTTCAAGACCGCGTCCATACATGTTCTACAATGAAGCTGGAAAATCTGTGCCGGAAGAAGACCTTAATGATGGAGACTGGGCAAATTCTTTTCCTTCCGGCCATACCACAATGGCATTTGCCGGTGCTACTTTTGCCACATACACTTTTGCAAAATATAATCCGGACTCCTTCTGGAAATACGGAGTTGCTGCTGGAAGCTACAGTTTAGCAGCCGCAACTTCTGTTTTGAGAATGAAAAGCGGAAATCATTTTGCTTCTGATGTGCTTGCAGGAGCTTTAATTGGTTCTGCCACAGGATTCCTTGTTCCATGGTGTCACACTTTTAATCAGAAAAATCAACTGAATATCAATCTGGCTCTATCCTCTGTCAGCTTTAAGGTAGAGCTGTAAAATGGGACTGATTTTTAAGAGATGCCGCCATCCCTCTGTCTCGTTTTTTTATTTTCTCGGAGTGATTTTTTTTGCAGTGGCTGTAAGACATCCTCTTCTTACGGCAATTTCTCTGATTTGTGGTGTTCTCGGCTTTCTGAGGTTCAGACACTGGGACGGTATTAAAAAACTGCTTTTTGTTCTTCCATTCTTTGGCTTTCTTTCATGTCTTAATCCTTTGGTTTCGAGGTATGGTACAAAGGTTCTGTTTTATGTATTTAATAATCCTTCCTGGCCTTTTTATCTTGAGGCGTTGCTGTATGGCTTAAATACAGGACTGTCATTTACTGCTTTTTTTGTATGGTTTGAACTGTTTTCGTTTGTATTTACTGAAGAAAAACTGACATACGTTCTGGGACCGTTTTTTCCTTCATTGTCTGTAATGTTCATTATGATTCTCCGGTTTATACCATTTTATAGAAAGAGAGCTGTGGAAATTTCAGAAGGCAGGAAAGGTCTTGGTCTGGAGCAGAATGAAACTTTTTTTAAAAGACTTAGTGCCAGGACTTCTCTTTTTTTGGCAGTGGCAGGTTCTTCCCTGGAAGATGGAACAGTTACGGCAGCTACAATGGAACAAAGGGGCTGGGGGCAAAAAGTAAGAACTTCCTTTTTGCAGTATAAGTTCCGTTTTAGCGATGGATTATACCTTGCAGCAGCAATAGTTCCTGGTGCTTTAATGACATTTGCAGTTTTTAAGGGAGGACTGGCTCCTGTTTTTTATCCTGCAGTTAATTTTGGTTCTTTTATGGAGCTTTCACTCAGATCATTATACCTGGTGTGTAGCATAATTTTTTACAGCTTAGTTTTCTGGAGCAGATAGGAGTAAGATGTGGATCTGGATTTAAAAAAAGGCGAATTTGTACTGATTGCAGGAAATTCAGGATCAGGAAAAACGACTCTCCTTAACAGGCTTTATACCGGTTACGAAAAGCTTGGCTGGAGATGTGGCTTTGTAATGCAGAACTTTGATGCTCAGATTGTAACAGACAAAGTCTGGCATGAAATAAGCTTTGGCCTTGAAAACCTTGGAACTCCTGCAGACGAGATGCATCGCCGGGTTGCTGAAGCCGCAGGTTACTTTGGAATTACAGACTGGCTGGACAGAAATACAGAAACTTTAAGCGGTGGCCAGAAACAGCTTGTTAACCTCGCTTCTGTCATGGCACTTTCGCCGGATCTTCTTTTACTTGATGAGCCTGTCAGTCAGCTGGATCCTGTGGCTGCTTCGAACTTTCTTGCTATGATTAAAAAAATCAACAGGGAGCTGGGTGTTACTGTGGTTGTAGTTGAACAGAGGCTGGAAGAGCTTTTTTCTGCAGCGGACAGAATCGTTTTTCTTAATCAGGGAACTGTTGCTTTTAATGGAACCCCAATTGAAGTTACAGAGAAAATTCTTGCGGAGGATAATGATTTAAAAGAGTATCTTCCTGCATCGGCAAGAATTGCCATTAAACTTAAGCCTCAGCAGATTGAAAATGTAAAAGACATTCCTCTTTCTGTAGCAGCAGGCCGAATGTGGATGGAGAACAGCGCCAGTTGCTGGAGTGGTGACGAAGGCAGACAGGCCGAAGGACTGGCCGCAGCGAAAGCGGAGCCACGGAAGGAACGACGGCAGAGCCGGGGCGCCCCTACTGCCATAAAAATCAAAAATCTTACTTTTGGATACGATAAAAATGTTCCTGTTCTGGAGGATCTGGAGCTGGATGTAAAGCAGGGTGAAATATTTGCAGTCCTTGGAGCCAATGGAAGCGGAAAATCTACACTTTTAAAGTGTCTTGCCGGAATAAAAAAGCCATTAAAAGGAAAAATCTGTTCGGAAGGAAAGTCTGTTTTTCTTCTTCCTCAGGCAGTCCGCAATATTTTTACGAAGAGAACCTGCAGAGAAGAGCTGGAAGAATGCGGATGGAAACCTGGAAATCCTGTCAAAGCTTTGGCAGCGGAACTGAACCTGGAACGACATCCTTACGATTTAAGCGGCGGCGAAATGCAGAAACTAGCTCTGGAAAAAATACTCCTTAAAAGGCCGGACATTGTTCTTCTTGATGAGCCGACTAAAGGTCTGGACTGCAGTTACAAAAATAATCTGGGAACCCTGCTTCACAAGCTGTCTGATGAGGGAATTACAATTATCCTTGTAAGTCATGACCTGGAGTTTTGTGCTGCTTTTGCAGACAGGGCTACACTGATGTTTCAGGGGCGTCTTGTGGGAACAGCTCCTGTGAGGGAATTTTTTGCCTGCAATAATTTTTATACTACTGCTGCCGCCCGCATGACGCGAGGATTTCTGGAAGGTGTTGTTTCGCCGGAGGATTTAAAGTGAAGTCATCTTCAAGTGCCGGAAATCTGGTTGTTACAGCTCAAATGACTGCTCTCTGCATCTGTGTAAGGGCGATTTTTAGTCTGGTGCCGTTTTTTAACCCTGTGCTGGCGGTCATTGCTCTTTGCGGGCTTGGACTTGGACCAAAAAAGGGTTTTGTAATCGGTATGATGACAGCTTTTGTCAGCAACTTCTTTTTTGGTCAAGGGTACTGGACAATTTTTCAGATGGCTTCCTGGGGAATGGCGGGGGGTATTTTTGGTCTGGTTGGTTTTTCTGGAATGGTGAGGAAGTCTGAATGGAAGCTTTCTGATTACATAATGGCTTCTGTGATTTCTATAGTTATGGTGATTTGTGTCTGTGGCCCGGTTATGGATTTGAGCAGCTTTGTTTTTTATGAGGGAAAGACGTGGAAAATCTTGGGGTCCTTTCTTGCCATGGGGTTTATTTTTAATGTGAGGCTTGCGGCAAGTACTGTTGTTGCGTTACTTATAATGGCAGATCCGTTTCTTTTTATTCTTGACCGCTGGACTAAAAAAGCAAGATTTGAACAGGAGCCTTTTAAACAGTAAAATGTCTGCATAAGAATTCAGGGGAAACTGGAGTGGAATTCTCCGGCTTGAAATGAAGCGGTAAAAGTCCGAATGCCCTGTCTTTTTGAGATGCCCGTAAGGACTTCAAACTTTTGGAATGTACATGCTCTGCATCCGGAGAAATATGAAAAAACACCTGTTTTTAACAGCTCTTTTGCTGGCGGCATCTCAGTTATTCTGTCAGATGCTGGATCTGGGAGAAATAGTAACCATTGTAGACTCTCCAGAAAAAGTTGAGCTTAAAATTACTTCAGATGAAATTAAAAATTCTGCTGCGGCCAGTCTGCCGGACCTGTTCAGACAAAAGGGCATGCTTGTAATGTCGTCGGGAGGAGATGGCACCGCTTCAAATTTCAGCTACAAGGGCTATGCTGGTTTTTGCTGCAAAGTTTATGTTGACGGCGTTCTTGCCACCCAGCCGGGAACAGGGGAATTTGACTGGAACAGCATCGACATTAATTCAATCGAATCCATTACAGTTTCAGAAATTCCTGCTACTTCAACAGACCAGTTTGCAGGCTGTGTCGTTTACATCCGCACCCGGCTTGTTTCTTCCCGTGGTTTTGATTTTAAGACACTGGTGACTTCTTACGGAACTTCTTTTGCGGACACTATTTCTTCTTTTGTGGAGTATCGTGATGCGGTCGGAAATACAGGATTTAAAATTAATGCTCAGGTCCATAAGGCCAATAACGAATATCTTGATTCAAAAGGCAAAATTCTCCGGGATAACTGGTCTCGCCTTGGGAATGTTTCTGCCTCTTTTAACACAATGGTTTCAAATAATCTTACTGTCAGCGGAACGTCAAAAATCTTTTATAACCAGCTTAAGGCATTTGGCACCGGTCCTGACCGCAATGTAGGAATCGAAGACGACTTTAATTCTTTCCAGACAGTAAAGGCAAGGCTTGTAACTCAAAAGCTTGCTGTGCTGACCGCCAATCTTACAGCCCAGTACAATCAGATTGACTATGACCAGACCGCAACTCAGCACGATAAAACTCAGATGCATACTACAGACCTGCTTTTAACAGCCGAAAATTTTTACGGCTTTAATGCCTCTTCTGTGTTCAGCCTTGAAAATAAAATTTCCGGGGTAAAAAAACAGCGCTTTCACAATACATCAAAAATTGACTGGAGCTGGAGTGCCGGGGACTGGGTAAAAATTACTCCATCTATGGGAGTTCTGGCTTCTACAAATAAAGATTTTGAACTGCTTCCACAGCTTACAGTTTCTTCAAAAAAGACAGGACTTTCAGTTTCTGCATTCCGTCAGTTTGTGCTTCCAACCTTTAATCAGCTGTACTGGGAAGGCGGGGGTGGAAAGGGGAATCCTGACTTAAAGCCAGAAGAGGGCTGGGCAGTTGTTTCTGGCTGGAAAAGTCCCTTTACATTTTTGCCTTTGAGCCTTACATACACCTATGCAAAATACGGAAACAAAATCCGCTGGGCCTATAACGGTAAGACCCTTATGCCGGTGAATACAGTCAGTGCAGATTACCGCACTTTTGAGGCCGGTATTGCAAAGGATTTTAAATATGCAGGCTTTAATGCTGGTGTTACAAATACAAAGGCACAGCTCGACGGCGGTTATCAGATAATGTGGGTTCCACAGTGGCAGTGGAACGCAGGGGCAACACTTCACCTTCCTTTTAAAATTGATCTTGGAGCTAATTACATTTACACAGGAAAGCGTCCCGAAGACAATTTAAACCTGTACTGGTATGAAGAAATGAATGATCTTCAGCTGATTATAAAATGGCAGGCAACAACCCGCTCCACATTTATGTTTGAAGTTAAAAACCTGCTGGATGAGCGGCATTATTACCACGACCGTTACCCCATGCCGGGCCGTTCATTTACTGCAGGTTATATGTTCAGGGGATAAAAAAGAGGGGGGGATGTCTCCCCCCTGGTTCGCACTGCGTTGCTCACACACCCCTCTCTGCGGGCTCAAACGCCGCCCGC
>JAZQNJ010000067.1:0-20965 GCA_045627285.1 Treponema sp.
TGAAAATGTTATCTACACACTCCTTATTCTTACATACTCAGCATTCTGTCTTACATCTCTCGATACAGCTACTCGTCTTGCACGCTTCATGTTCCAGGAATTCTGGCTTGAACCAGGACAGACAGTTGCTGATATTACATCTGGCTGGAAGAAAGTTGTAACAAACAAATACTTCGCAACAGTTCTTACAGTTGTACTTGGTATTGCTCTTGGTATGACTGGATGGCAGAAGGTATGGGGACTCTTCGGTGCTGCAAACCAGCTCCTTGCAGGTCTTGGTCTTCTTGCTGTTGCAACATGGCTTGGAAATATTGGAAAGAACAACAAAATGTTCCTCGCTCCAATGGCATTTATGATGGTTGTAACAATTTCTTCACTTTGTATTACAGTTATCAACCAGGTTAAAATCATCGTTAACGGTGGTGCAGGCTGGGGTCCATATGCACAGGCAATCATCGGTGCATTCCTCATCGTTCTGTCAGTTGAACTTGTAATTGAAGGTGTTATCACTATCGTTAAAGCTTCAAAAGCAAAAAAGGCTAATGCTTAATTTACTTCAGCTTTAATTAAAAACAAAAAAGCCGCTTTCAGTGTTCAAATACCTGAAGGCGGCTTTTTTGTTTACAGATTGCAGCGATTAGTACAGATGATTTTAAGGGATAGAAGGGCGTTACGGCCTTGCCGTCGGGCTTCTTCGGGTTCCGCTTTCGCTACAAACCTTCGGTTCGGCTTTGCCGCCCTGCGTATCCCTTACGCATTTTTTAGAGAATAGGGAATTATTAATTACGAATTAACTTGACCGCTTCATCAACTGTAATCATGTTGAACTGTTCGCGGGTTTTAAGATTCTTTAATGTTACAAGATTTTTTTCTGCTTCATTGGAACCAATTAAAATTCCCCAAGGAACAGATTTTGCTTCTGTAACGGCATACTGCTGTCCCATTTTCTTTGCTTCAGGGAAAACTTCAACGTTAATTCCCTTTGCACGGAACTGAGCAGCAACTCCCTGGTAATGTACGGAAAGACCTGCATCCATGCAGTAAATTTCTGCATCAAGATATGAACCTTTCTGAGTTGTAAGACCAAGCTGTTCAAGACCTGCAATAAGACGGTCAAGACCGATTGAAGCACCAACTCCAGGAAGCTTTGTTTTTGTGTAAAGACCTGCCAGATTGTCGTAGCGTCCACCTGAGCAGACAGAACCGATTGAAGGAAGGTCGTTTAAGAATGTTTCGTAAACAACGCCTGTGTAATAATCAAGACCACGGGTAATGCTTGGATCCAGCATGTATGTTGCTTCAATGCCTGAAGCCTTCATCATTCCGTAAATGTCTTTCATGCGCTGTGTATCAGTATCAGGGCCACCAGCCATTTCTTCCAGCATTGAAAGGGTAGTTTCAAAATCCTTTCCGCCAGAAATGTATTTAAGAATCTGACCGGCTTTTTCTTCAGAGCCTGTATATTCAACAAGTTCTTTTTTAACTTCTTCTTCGCCAACCTTAGCAAGCTTGTCCACTGAACGCAGAATGTCTTCAGATTTTTCTGCAGCTCCGATTTTTGCAAGAAAACGGTTAAAAATCCCGCGGTGATTTACGTGAATAGTAACGTTTGTTACACCAATTTCTGCCAGGGCAGCTTTCATAATGCTTAAAATTTCAAAATCAGCAGCGGCAGAGTCAGAGCCGACAGTATCAATGTCACACTGAACAAATTCGCGGTAGCGTCCTGCCTGAGGCTTTTCTCCACGCCATACCTTTGCCAGGTGGTAGCGCTTGAAAGGAAAGTAAAGTTCGCTTTCGTGTTCTGCAGTAAAGCGTGCAAACGGAACTGTAAGGTCAAAACGCATTGCTATGTCACGTTTGGCGTTGTCATCAAAACGGAAAACCTGTTTTTCTGTTTCACCGTTTGATTTGCGCAGAAGAATTTCTGAGTATTCAAGAACAGGTGTATCGATTGGAACAAAACCGTATGAGCGGTAAACCTTTGTAATTTTTTCCATAAGACCGGCTCTTAAAATTTCGCCGGCAGGCATAATATCGCGGAATCCTTTAAGGACGCGGGGCTGAATAATTTCTGACATAATATGTAATTTTAATGAATTTAAGGATTTTTATCCACAGATTACGCAGATTTACGCAGATTTATACAGATGATTTTTTTGTCCACAGATTACGCAGATTTACGCAGATTTATACAGATGATTTTTATCCACAGATTACGCAGATTTATACAGATGATTTTTACGGAATTAATTATTAATTATTAATTTTAATCTTCCTTTGTTTATTCTGGGTTAATTTGACTCAAAATGTTTAATCTCTACGCCAGCTCCTGATGTAACATCAACTTTCAGTTTTTTTCCGATTACTTCTTCATAAAATTCAGGGCTGATTCCTGGGGTCAGGATTTTTTCTGTGCGTAAGATGGCTATATCTTCAGACTTAATTAATTGACCTTTTTTCAGGGCGTGCATGTAATGGAGGCTTCTGTTTGTTCTTCCGTAGTTCTGCTCTTCGATGGGAGCCAGCTTTTTTATGCCGTCACCAAGAATTGCCTTAACCCTTTCTTCTCCTTCAGTTTCACTCATCTGTCGGATAATTTCTTTTTCTCCTAAATCGTTTCCGTAATGACGCATGCAGGCATCACTCTGATGAACTGTGTGACACATTAAGGCAAACTGTTCGGTGGTAAGGGCCACAGGATCATCCAGACCATCTGTGGTCTTTGAAAGAGTAATATGCTTTTCAATCATAACTGCACCCTGACTTACGGCAAGGCATGGAACTAAAACAGGTCCAAGACTGTGGTCGCTGACGCCGGTTGCAATATTAAATTCCTGAGCAAGAGTTTTAATTAAGCGGAGGTTATATTCTTCTTCAGGAGCAGGGTAAAAGGTAATGCAGTGTAGCAGGGTAACTCTTTCTGTTCCTAAAATGTTTACGGCTTTTTCAATGTCTTCAAGTTTTGATACTCCAGAGCTGATGATTACAGGAACAGGAGTAATTCCCTGCAGTTTCTGTTCATTTCTGTATGTTGCAAGGGCTTTTAAAAGGGGAAAATGATTCAGTTCAGGACTGGCGACTTTAACGTAATCAGGATTAAGTTTTAATAATTCTTCAAGGGAACGGAGCCCGAATGGGGAACAGACAAATTTAACTCCTTTGCTATGGGCATAATCAGAGCACTTCTTAAAAAAATCCGGTTCAACTTCAAGCTCCTTAAAACGGTCATACAGGCGTATTTTTCCTCCCGGAAGGTTTACAAAACCTGTGTCCGGATGCAGAATTTCATCTGCATAAACCCACTGAAACTTAATTGCATCTGCACCGGCATCAATAGCTCCGTCCATAAGTTCAACTGCTTTTTTATAGCTTCCATTGTGAGCTGTTCCGATTTCTGCAATTACAAAAGTTGTGTTTTTCATCATTTATCCTTAGTTTATTTTACCATTTTTCTTCAATGTGATAAAATGTATTTTATGATTAAGAAAATATTTAAACTTTTAAAGGCTTTTAACGGAAACGTTAATCCTGCGGAAATCGCCCATGCTTTTGCATTTGGTGCTATCCTGGGTCTTATGCCAAAGCATAATTTGCTGTGGTATCTTGTTCTTGTTTTTATTCTTTTTATGAGAATAAATCGACCTGCATATCTTCTTATGATTATGGCGGGGTCGGCTGTGTCGTATCTGTTTGACGGAATATTTGACACTCTTGGCTATGCTTTCCTGACAATTCCTTGGCTTTCTGGTATTTTCGGCTGGCTCCTTGATATTCCTTTTGTTGCTTATACACAGTTTAACAACACTGTAGTGATGGGATCTCTTTTAACCGGTCTGATTCTTTATATACCTCTTTATTGGACAGGACGGGGACTTGTCTGGTTATGGCGTAAATGGCTTGCTGAAAAAGTACGTAATTCGAAACTGTTCAAGGTTCTTCAAAAAGCTCCGCTTGTAGCAAAAATCGTCTCTCTGGCTGGAGGAAAATAATGGCAAAGACAGAAAAAAAAGTTTCATCAAAAAAACTTCCAGGACTTTTTAAAAAAGCTTATTCAGAAAAGAAGTTTAATGATTCAATAATTTCTAAAATTTATGTTGAAGCTGACAAAAAGCTTGTAACTGGATTGTTTGAAAAGTCAAAGGATAAAAAGGGTAATCCTGTTTTGTCAGTTCCTGCAGATAAAGAATTTACATCAACCGAAATTAAAAAACTTAAAATTCTTGCAAAGGAAATAAAGGCAAATAAAGGTACTGTCAAAGCCGGTTCTTTCTTTGCAGTGGCTGTAGTTATTGCTGCATTGGCTTTAACTGTAACAGTTTTTAAGAATCCGGTTGCAAAATTAGTAATTACCAATGGTATGCAGCAGGTTTTTGGTGCAAAATGTGACGTTGGTTCTGTAAATATCGAATTCATTAATTCACGCATTACTGTCAATAATCTTGAACAGGCTTCATCATCTGATCCTATGAAGAATATTTTCCAATTTGAAAGGTTTGATTTAAAATTCAATCTTTCACAACTCCTTCGTGGACGTCTTGATACAGAAAATATTGAAATTACTGGAATCGATGTTAATACTGATCGAAAAACAAGCGGCAAACTTTTAGTTAAACCAAAACCTGTTAGAGCTAAAGAAGAAAAAAATGATTCCACAGGGTTCTATGAGTCATTAAAAGTAAAGGCTGGAACAGATACTGATGCCGCAAAAGATGCCTTTACACAACTTTTTGCTGCTTATGATCCAAATGCAATTTCTTCAAATATTAAAGAAAATCTTCAGTCTCAGAAAGTTGCAAAGGAAGTTGAAGAAGAATTAAAGGTTATTACAGAAAACTGGAAAAATAAACCGGCTGAGCTTCAGAAATCTGTTGATGATGCAAAAGCATCAGCTGAAAAAATTACAAAACTTAATGTATCAAAAATTACGGCAGCAGAAGTTCCTGCACTGTTAAAACAGATTGATTCTGTAGGAGAGGATGTAAAGAAAACCAAAACTTCAGTTTCATCTGTTACAGATTCTTACAATGCAGACCAGAAACGGGTTAAGGAACTTCAGAAAAAACTGAATGATGCGATTGCTTCAGATAAGGCTCTTCTTAATAATCAGCTTGGAGTTCTTGATGTTTCTAAGAGCAAGGAGCTTATCTCAGATACAATTAACAAGGCTGGCTATGCACTTCTTGGAAAGTATTATCCGTATCTTAAAAAACTTATTGCGTATGCCGGAAGTATGAAAGCAGGTGATTCCGATGAAGGTAAAAAAGCCCTCAAAGAATCTAAAAAGAATGCAAAAACTGAACACAAACGTTATGAAGGTAGATTTGTTTACTGGAAGCAGGATAGAGTGCCTCGTATTCTTATTGAAAAACTTCATGGTACAGGTCGTGGTATTGAAATTAATGCCACTAATATTTCCAGTGATATGAATAAAAGAGGTGAACCTTGGGTTATTTCTGGTAATCTTGAACGGGATTCTAAAGTTCATTATGGAAATCTTGTTGTTGACGCTAGAACCGATAGTAAAAATCCTCTTATTTCAGGTAAATATACTGGAAAAAACTTCCCTTTAAATTTTGATATGGCTAAAAACATTAAGGCCGAAGGCGTTCCAAAAATTGAAGGAAAATCAGATATTACTGCAAATCTTACAGCTGATTCAGACTTTAGTTTTACTGGAAGCGGGGCTATTAAGATTTCTGATGCAACAGTAACTGCTGAGCCATTAAAAGCTGAAACTGCAGCAAGAATCTACGGTGAAGCTCTTTCATCTATCCATAGTCTTTCTGCAGATGTAAAAGTAGGATTTACTGAAAAATCTGGAGTGGATTTAAATATTGATACAGATTTTGATAAAGTTCTTTCAAGCGCAATCAGTGCCGTAGCTTCTAAAGAAATGGCCGGTGCAAAAGACCAGGCTGCTGAAAAAATGAATGAATATCTTGGTTCAAATGATGTTATGACAAAGTATCTTACACAGTTCAATGAAGCTGGTGGAAAACTTAACTCTGCAAAATCAACACTTGAAGAGTTTAATACGACTTTGAATCAGAAAAAGGCTGAATTAGAGAAAAAAACAACTGCTGCAGCGGCAAATGCTGTTTCCAATAAGGCTGCAGGTGCTGCAGGATCTTTAATAAAAGGTCTGAAAAAATAGTTAACTAACGTAAGGGGGTGTTGAATAATGCCCCTTTTTTATGTTAAATTATTGAATAAACTTTGTAATTTTTTTTAAGGAGTAATCCATGTCAGGACATAGTAAATGGGCAACCATTAAACATGCAAAAGGTCTTGCTGATGCAAAACGCGGTAAGCTTTTTACAAAATTCATTAAGGAAATTTCTATCGCTGCAAGAATGGGTGGTGGAGATCCAAACGCTAACCCACGTCTCCGTGCTGTTATCTTAAAAGCTCGTGCAGCTAACATGCCAAAAGACAATATTGAACGTGCTATCAAAAAAGGTACTGGTGAAGACGGTGCTACATCTTACGAAGAACTTGTATACGAAGGATACGCTCCAGGTGGAATCGCTGTTCTCGTTGAAGTTCTTACAGATAACCACAACCGTGCTGCTGCTGATGTTCGTAACATCTTCAACAAATCAGGTGGAAACCTTGGTACATCTGGTTCTGTTAGCCGCATGTTCCAGCGCAAAGGTACAATTGAACTTGATGCTGAGAAAGTAAATGAAGATGAAGTAATGGAAGTTGCTCTTGAAGCAGGTGCAGATGACATCGTAACAGAAGACGGAGTAATTACAGTTACAACTTCTCCTGATTCATTTGCTGATGTAACAGAAGCTATCCAGAACAAAGGCTTCGAAACACTTTCTGCAGAACTTGGTCTTGTTCCAGATGCTTATACTCCTGTTGATAAAGAAACAGCTGCAAAAGTTCAGAAAATGATTGATAAACTTGAAGACAATGATGATGTTCAGAACGTATACCACACAGCTGAATATCCAGATGACTTCGAAGGTGCTGAATAATAGCTTTCCTTTATAAGGATATCTATAAAACACGGGTTAAGGTTACAGAATAGTGTAATCCAATCCGTGTTTTTTTTGCTAAAATGAGTTATGGACGATTTTAATCCACTGCCAGGAAGTCAACAGATATTAAAACCTCTTACTGAATTTTCTATCAGGCGTGTTCTTGGAATAGACCCTGGGCTTGCCAATACAGGATTCGGCATAGTGGATTTTATTAATGGCCGGTATAGAATGGTAAGTTATGGATGTATTACAACTAAAGCGGATGAGCCTTTGGGGCAGAGACTTCTTAAAATTGCTTCCAGTCTTCAAAAAGTAATTGATGAATTTAAGCCTACAGAAGCATCCATGGAAGAGCTTTTTTTTGTAAAAAATGTATCAAGTGGCATATCTGTTGCTGAAGCAAAAGGTGTATGTACGCTTATTATGGCACAAAATGCTATAACTCTTTCTGAATACAAACCTAATCAGATTAAGCAGGCTGTAAGTGGAACAACAAAAGCTGATAAAAAAATCGTTGAAAAGTATGTTAAAATACTTCTGGGACTTGAAACGGATCCTAAACCAGATCATGCCGCTGATGCTCTAGCCTGTGCAATTACACATCTTCATTACAATTCAAAAATCTGTTAAAATCTTTTCATGTTTAATTCAATAAAAGGTATAATTACTGCAAAACTTCCTAAACAGATACTTCTAGATAATAATGGAATCGAATGGGATATTTGTGTACCTGATTCAAATCTTGATTTACTTCCTGCTCCTGGTTCAGAAGCAAAAATATATACATGGTTACAGCATACTGATGCGGTGATGTGTCTTTATGGTTTTTCCAGTGTCGAAGAAAGATCTCTTTTCCTTGATCTCTTGAAAGTTGATGGTGTAGGCCCCAAAGGTGCTGTAAAAATCATGAGCAGCTGCGCTTCCTTACATCTCATGGAAATCCTTGAAAGTGGTGAAGTTGGGCTTCTGGAAAAAATTCCTGGTGTAGGCAAAAAAACGGCCGGAAAGATGATGCTGGCTTTAAAAGGAAAACTTTCCATTCCAGATGCTGCTACTGTAAGAATTCCTAAATCAAGCCCTTATGCTGATGTTATTGCATCACTTATTTCCATGGGATATGACAAAAAACTTGTGGAAGAAAAAGTCGCAGAATTAAGTGCCCGAATGGAGCAACAGTTTCAGGGAAAATCCCAGAAAGAAAAGGAAGATGCTCTTTTTAGAAGTGTAATAGTGGAGCTTGCGTAAATGGACAAGATTATTGATACAGACAATAATTTCAGTGCAATAGTACGTGCTGATTTAAGAGATTCTGCAGATGATCAGGAAAACCAGCTTCGTCCTCAACTTCTGTCTGATTTTCTTGGACAGGAAAATGTTAAAAAGAATCTTTCAACTTTCATCAAAGCTGCAAAACTAAGGGAAGAACCTTTGGATCATCTTCTTTTAATCGGTCCTCCTGGTCTGGGAAAGACAACTCTTGCTCAGATTACGGCTCATGAACTTGGAGTTGATTTTAAGGTTACTTCAGCTCCTGCTTTAGATAAGCCTAAAGATCTTGCTGGTATTCTTTCGACTATTACACCCCGTACAGTTTTTTTTATTGATGAAATCCACCGTCTTAAGCCAGCTATTGAAGAAATGCTCTATATCGCTATGGAAGATTATGAACTGGACTGGATTATTGGACAGGGGGCTGCTGCCAGAACTGTTCGTATTCCGATTCCACCATTTACTCTTGTTGGTGCAACAACAAAAGCTGGTAGTGTATCTAGTCCATTGCGCAGTCGTTTTGGTTTTATTCCAAGATTTGATTTTTATACAACTCAGGAACTTGCTTCAATTATAAAAAGAAGTGCCGGAATTCTTGATGTTCAGATTCAGGATGATGCTTCATTATTGCTGGCAAAATGCTGCAGGGGAACTCCTCGTGTAGCAAACAGAGTGCTTCGAAGAATGAGGGATTTTGCTCAAGTCGAAGGAAAAAATGTTATTACAGCGTTCATTGTAAGTGAGGGACTTAAACGTCTTGAAATCGATGAATTGGGACTTGAAAAATATGACAGGGAAATTCTTCTTTCAATAATTAAGAACTTTGGTGGAGGGCCTGTTGGAGCAGAAACTCTTGCAATTAGCATTGGAGAAGCTCAGGATACTCTGGAGGATTATTATGAGCCTTATCTTATTCAATGCGGGCTTTTGCAAAGAACACCACGAGGCAGAATTGTTACACCAAAGGCATATCAGCATCTTGAGGTTCCTTTTAATGCATCAACATTAAAAGATAATAGCAATGGACAGATAGATCTTTTTCAAAACTAAACAAACTTGCGAGATATAAAAATGAAACTTTCAGATTTTAATTTTGAATTACCACCTGAGCTTATTGCCCAGAAACCTGCCGGCATTAGAGGTCAGGATAAACTTATGTTTCTTTCTAAAGGTAACGGTGCAGTGCAGCATCTTTCCATGGATGATTTACCTGATCTTATAACACCTGATACTTTAATGGTTTTTAATAATTCAAAAGTTCGTCGAAGCCGGTGTTATGGAATTAAAATATCAGAAAAAGAAGGACAAGGTGGTCGTGAACAGGAGTTTATGTTTCTTAATCAAATGTCCCCTGATCTAAAAATCTGGCAGACAATGGTAAAAGGTGCAAAGAAAGTAAAACCTGGTAATCAGTTTATGTTTAATGATGGATCCATTGGCACAATTATTCCTAACGAAAGTGACAAAGGGTCAGAATTTCGTACTATCAGCTTTGAATGTATTTTAGATGATGGCTGGTTCAGTCGCAATGGTCATATCCCCCTTCCTCCATACATCCGTCGTGAAGATGATGACACGGATTCGGAAAGATATCAGACAATTTATGCGAAGGAAACCGGAAGTTCTGCTTGTCCAACAGCGGGACTTCACTTTACTGAAGAAATGTTCAAAAAACTTGATAAAAAAGGAATTGAACGCTGTTTTGTTACACTTCACGTTGGTCTCGGAACTTTTTTACCTGTTCGTTCAGAAAATATAGAAGATCACAAGATGCATGAGGAATTTTATTCAATTCCCTTTGATACAGCCGAAAAAATCAACCGTGCCAAAAAAGAAGGCCGGCCTGTTCTGGCGGTAGGCACAACTTCTGTCAGAACGCTTGAATCTGCCTCAGATGAAAATGGTTTTGTAAAAGGTGGTACATCTTCAACTTCGATTTTTATGTATCCTGGTTATAAGTTTAAATGTGTTAACCAGATTTTTACAAATTTTCACACACCGGAAAGTACATTAATAATGCTTGTAAGTGCCTTTGCCGGTAAAGAAAATATCCTTAATGCATACAGAAAAGCTGTAGAAAAGAAATATCACTTTTTTTCTTATGGTGACTGTATGCTGATAAAATAAATCAGGTAAGCTGTTCCAGAGAGTTTTTGAGCAGATTGATAAACTGATCTTTTAAAATAGGCGGTGTTTCAATATCCCCTTTTAATTCATCAAATTCCATGGAAGCTTCATGCAGGACTTTTGTAATCAGGCTTTCATCCAGGGGAAGGTGTGCTCCTATTATGTTGTTTTCAAGTTCCCGGCTGCAAAAATAGAAAGGCCCTGCAAAAGTAATTTTAAGATTTGCAATCTGCCTTTTAATGCTGTTGGCAAGAAAAACAAATGAAGCTGAGTTTTTAGTTATTAAATGTCCTGGTCCCAGCCTCCTGAATACAGCAACTTCCCAGTTTTCCAGGGGTAGAAGTATTTTTGAAATTATCCAGCCGTAAGGGATGTTATCAATTTCTGAAATAAAAATTATTTTTGTTTCATTTTCTTTCATGATTTCAAGTTTTGCATCCATTGCAAGAAGTGGTGCAAACAGAGTATGTCTATAATTTTTTGAACAGATGTTTCCTGCTAAGGTAGCTATGTTTCTGATATTTGAGTTGGCAACCGATTTTATGGCTTCAAGAAAAACAGAGGGGAGTTTTTCCGGATCAATGTCAAGAATTTCAGAAAGTGTAACTTCTGGCCCCAGGTCAAATCGCCGTTCATGCTTAGTAATAAATCGTAATTCACTTACATTTCTTATACATAGACTTTTTTCAGGAAGCGAAATATTTTGGGTACATCCGGAAATAATTTCTAAGCCGGAAACTGTCTTCAGATAATAAAATATTTCTTTAAGATCTTTTGCGTAATAAAGCTGTTTTTTATCAGACATTCTTTTTTCTTCCCTCACGATTGTGTTTGTTGGCTGTGGCAAAAATAATACCGTTCATAAAGGCTGTCTGTTCTGTACAGGAACATTTATCTTCAGAAGTTAACTGATAGAGCTGATCTCTTGAGGGCCTGTAATTTGTGCTAAGCAGCTTATAAACAGAAAAATATTTGTGTGAGTTACAGTAACCGCACAAAACAACTCCTGCCTGCTGGAAGCCCCGTTCTATATCCTGGAACTCCTGAGTCTTCTCAAAGTGTTCAAGAGTAACAATTTCACAGTCTTTTACAATACCAACAGGAATCAGACAGCTTGAAACTGGCTGGTCGTTTAAAAGAACCGTGCAAAAACCGCATCTTCCTATTTCGCATCCACGTTTTAAAGAAATCAAATTTCTATTGCGAAGAACAGACAGAAGCTTTTCGTCTGGATTTTCATCGAGTATGATCTTTTTTTCATTTATTGTAACTGGGATTTTCATTTTGATTCATTCTCCTGTGTGGACTCATCTATTTGAGCTTTTTCCTGGATGAATTCTTCTTCAAGTTTCTGGATATTTTTCTTGTGTTCATTTATCACATCTACAGTTATATTGTAAATGGAATCGGTTTTTAAAGGCAGGTGATTGATGATTTTGCCGGCTGCCTGGGATACTGCACCGGAATATACTGCAGGCAGGAGGGAATATACTACTTCACCCACAGGTTTTGGTTCTTCATCAGAGTTAATAAACTGAATGTTTATCTCATTAGCTTCGATTTCATCATTTTCGACAAGTTCTCGTAAAGCTTCCTGAATGGAATTTCGGATATCTATCTCAACTGCTTTTGGATTAAGAATTTTTCCTGCATCAACTATAAACCAGATGCCCCGGATGTGTTCTTTATAGGTACAGCTGTCAAGTTCAACTTCCAGAACCATGGCTGCAAATGCTGTAGATGTAAATGGTGTTCCTGAAAAACTGCTGGAGTCCCATTTCTTTTTAATATTTGGTGGTAAAGTTTTTTTAATTGAAACAGGCGTTGCCATGTTATCTGAAATTTTAGGCTTTAAGCTATCACAGGCTTTTTTTATAAGCATTGTAGAAACAGTAACGGAAGCATCTGAAGTCTGGGGATTTTCGGGTTCAGTTTTGTTTGAAAAGCTTGGGTCAGCGGAAATTGAAGATTCAGGAATATTTAAGGATGTAGAAATTATTTTTTTCCAATCCTGCCATATGCTTTCTGAAACAGGGACTGCATGTACGGTTAAAGAAAGATCGGGATACACAGTCAATTCAACTGAGTTTTTTTGTATGTCAAAAACTGATCCTGCAAAGCCTGTTCCTTCGTAGGCACAGGCAAGGCTTATACCGCGTAACGGGGGAGCAAAAGGTGAAGTGTGATCCATAGAAAAGCGTTTGTCTCCTGTAACTTTGTAAGAAGCTTCTTTTCGCAGGAAAATACTTTTTTTGCAGACTGCATCAAGAGCCTGATCTATATTTTTGCTTTCAAATTTAAATGGGAAAATTTCATTTTTTGAATTTCCCTGTTTGTTTATTTTTCTGAAAGAAAGGGAATCCTGATCTATATGTGGAATTAGTGCATTAATCTGGTTTTCAAGAGCAAAAAATGCACGGGAATCTATTATGTTAAAATCAATTGAAGAAGGAATGCTGTTGCTTGAATAAATTTTTGAAGCGATTTTTACATTGGGACAGTAATAAATTCCTGTACTTGAGATTGCAAGCCGGTCCGCAATTTCCTGTGTAAATGGATTATAGTAACCGCAGTCGGCAGATATATTGATTTCCATAGCCTTTAAAAGACCTGATCTTTTGTTGACAGTAGTTTTATGACTGATGGTGATCGATGTGTTTTTTTCAGCAAATATTCCCTGTTCTTCTCGTGTAAACTCCAGTTTGACAGGACGTTTTAATTTTATTGCTGCAACTGCACACTGACATGCAGTAATTGTATTTAGCCATAAAGCACTGGTGTTATTAGTCTGTAACTTTGTTCTGTATATAACAATATCTGCTTCATCGTAGCCTGTAACTCTGGAAAGGTTACTTCTTAAATCTTTTATCCAAAGACTATGAGTGTATACATAAAGTCTGGAATCTTTCTCAAAACATATTGCTCCATTAGGTTCTGAATAATTAAGAATGCTTATATCGGTTTCCCATGTGTTTTCAACAGTTATGTCATCTTCTTCAGGAGTATATTCCTTGCCATAATTGATATTCCGCTGGGCAATAACCTGTGGTTGAGTTGAAGAATCATTCTCTTTTACTTCAAGTGCCATCCGGGAAGCTAATTGACGCGCTATTGATTTTACAGGTCCTAAAACAATGCCTGCGGACTGCCCGGCGAATTTTATATTACCGTCACAAAACAGAGGACATTCTTTACCGTTTACGGAATAGTTACGTTCTATTTTTTCATTTCGGCCATCAAAATAAAAGTAACCTTCCGGAAGAATGGATGTATCTGCGTTGACTATTGTTCCAGATGATGTTTTTGTCCTTACAAAGGAACCGAAAACCATATCTGGAAAATTTAAATCTGAGAAGAATTGGGAAGAGAAAAATAAATTTTCGGATTGAGTTGAAGTTTTTTTAGCACACATAGTATTTGCTTCCTGTTTCTTTTACAGCTTTTATGACGGCATCAGTCATTTCTTCTGTCATATCAGGCCACAAAGGAATTGTAATGGTGTTCTGATATTTTTTTTCTGCATTTGGAAAACACTCCGGAGTGTATTGAGGGTATTTTTGTTTCCACCATGTAAAATTATAAATTGTAATAAAGTGCATGGAAATTCCAATTCCTTTTTCCTGAAGTTCTTTTGCAAAAGTATTCCTGCTGCAGGACAGTTTTTCCGGGTTTATTTGTAAAAGATAAAGGTGCCAGGCATTTCCTTCACCATCCGGTGGAAGTGTAAGGTAGTCGCAGTCTTTAAATGCTTCATTGTATTTGTTTACATGGATTTTTCTTTTTGTATCAAATTCTACTGACTTTTTTAGCTGAATGCGGCCTATGGCAGATAGGATGTCTGGTAGATTTGATTTATATCCAGGAGCTATTATGTCATATTCCCAGCTGGCCTTATTGCTGGTATATCTGTCCCATGCATCTCTGTTCATGCCGTGAAGTCTCATCTGACTCATTCTTTTAGCTAAGTCTTGATTATTAGTTGTAATCATTCCGCCTTCACCTGTGGTCATCGTTTTTGTGGCGTAAAAAGAGAAAATTCCTGCATCTCCTAAGGTGCCTGCAAAACCATTTTTGGTTTTTCCAGGAAAAGAATGAGCACAGTCCTCTATTACATATATCTTGTTTTCTGCTGTTGAATATTTTTTTGCCAGATAGTTGATTCTATCCATGTCACAGATTTTTCCTGCAATGTGAACTGGTACGATTGCACAAACTTTGTGGTCTTTATCATTTTCAAGAATTTTTTCTATCTGTACGGGGTCGATGGAGTAGGAGTCTTTTTCAATGTCTGCAAAGTATACATCGGCACCAAGGTGTATAGCACTGGCAGCAGTTGAAACGAATGTATATGGAGTTGTTATTACAGCCTTGCCGGATTTAACTCCACAGGCTTCCATTGCCAGAATCATACCGCTTGTATTGGAGTTTACTGCCAGTGCAAATTTGGAACCTGTAAAAGATGCAAATTCTTCTTCAAAAAGATGTGTTATTTTACCTGTTGTAAGCCAGGCGGAGTCTATTACATCACAAACAGCCTGCTTTTCTTCCTGGGAAAAAGATGGTTTGAAAAAAGGAACTGATATTTCTGCCATTGTAAAATTCCTCTGGTTTATAGGTTTTTTGAATTATTTTTGACGGTGTTGTAAAACTCATCAAGTGATGGTACTGCACTTCTAACAAGACTTATGAGAATCTCTTTTTTGCGGAATTTATCTTTGTCTGGTTCATTAAAATAACAGACTGGATATAGCTGTTTAAGCAGTTCATCCAGCTTTTCATCACCGAATTCAATATTTTTCAATTCAAGAAGTTTTTCATATTCTGTTTTGGAAGGATTTTCGTCTTTATCCCACAGAGGTTCGTATACACGTTCTCCTTCACGGGAACCAATAAATTTAATTTCAATTTCCTTGTATGGCTCAAGGCCTGAAAATTTTATTATCTGTTCAGCAAGCTCAACAATTTTAATTGGTTCTCCCATATCAAGCAGATATGATTTTCCATTTTTTCCTACTCCACCTGTTTCAAGTACAAGAGAGCAGGCCTCAGGAATTGTCATAAAGAACCGTTCCATATTTTTATCAGTAACTGTTACTGGACCACCGTTTTTTATTTGATTTTGAAATAAAGGAAGAATTGAACCTCGTGAGCCCAGAACATTGCCAAATCGAACGAACATAAAATTTTGTCCGTATGATGCTTTTTTCGAATACTGAAGAATAAGTTTTTCACAAAGCATTTTACTGGCACCGTAAATACTTACTGGATTAACAGCTTTATCAGTTGAAATCAGAACAAACCTCTGTACATTGCAGTTTAATGCAGCTTCCAGCAGGTTTTTTGTACCGAATACATTGTTCTGAATTACGGCAACAGGATTTTCTTCCATCATTGGAACGTGTTTATAAGCAGCACAGTGAAAAATAACATCAGCTCTAGTCTGTTTTATGATATATTCCACATATTCCTTGTCTTTCATGTCCCCTATAATTGGAACAACAGTAGCTTTTTCTCCTACGCCTTCCTGCTGTAATACGTGAAGTTCTCTGTAAATCTGAACAATAGAATTTTCTCCGTGTCCGAACAGGTAAAGTCGTTCAGCTCCTCCAGAAAGAAGCTGCCTTGCAAGTTCTGAGCCAATTGATCCTCCAGCACCTGTTATAAGTACTCTTTTTCCGCGGAGGTAATTCAGGCTTTTATGAAGAGGTATGATTACGGGAGTTCGTCCAAGAATATCAAGAGGGTCAATCTCCCTTGTCTGTACGAGATGTGCATTACCGTCAATTATTTGACTTACACTTGGAAGAATCCTTATTCTGGCAAATCCTCCCTGTAATAATGCTTCGTATATTTCTTTTATTTTTTCTGTTGTTGCACTTGGAATTGCGATTATAGCTTCATCCAGCGGGCCGCATTTTAGTAATTTTGAAACATCGGCAATAGGTCCAAGAACAGGAATTCCCTCGATTAATTTTCCGATAAGTGAAGGATCATCATCAAGAAATGCAGCAACCTGGCCAAAAACTTTTTTTTGCATTAAATCTTTTGCTATTGTCTGGCCTGCAAAGCCTGCTCCGATGATGTATATTTTTGAATCTGCTTTCTGTAACATTTTAAAATCCCACTTATTATCATTTTACCATTAAAAATCTACAATGACAATTCAAAGAAAAAAGGGTATTTTTAAGTATTGAAACAATTTATAAAAAATGATAATTTTATTGAACTGATTAGCTTCCCTCTAAGCAGTACATAACTTTGAAAATCAAGCAACAGTTTCTGCGCGGCTAGTAGAGATTTTCAGCTTGATGAATTTTTAGGAGCATAAAATGGCTACAAAAAGAAGTCCTCGTTTTAAGGAATGTAGAAGACTTGGTGTAAACGTATGTGGACACCCAAAGGCTATGGAAAGAGCAGGGGCACCAGCTTTCAAGAAAACTAAGAAAACATCTGATTACGGTCTTCACCTGATCGAAAAACAGAAGGTTAAGGCTTACTATGGTATTCTTGAACGCCAGCTTCGCCGCTACTTCGAATTGGCATCAAAATCAAAGGAAATGACTGGTGTTGCACTCCTCGTTGAACTGGAATGCCGTCTTGATAACCTTGTTTATCGCCTTGGTTTCGCATCTTCAATTCGTATGGCACGTCAGATGGTTTCACATCGTCATATCGAAGTTGATGGAGTTAAAATCAACGTTCCATCATACGCTGTAAAACCAGGTCAGGTTATTTCCCTGACAGAAAAATCACAGAAAAGCGAACAGTTCAAAAAATCATGGCTTTCTGATTCAAAATCTAAGCTTGATTACCTCGAACGTGATGAAGAAAAGTTCTCAGGTAAACTGACACGTCTTCCACTTCGCAACGAAATCCCAGTTCAGATTAATGACCAGATGGTAGTTGAATACTACTCTAAGTAGTTTAATCTCTGTGTTAAAAACCACCGGAAATCCGGTGGTTTTTTTTTATTCTCTGCTAAACATTGGTTTTTATACTCCGATACTTAAAGAGATGAAAAAAATTATAATTTTAAGCATTTTATTCAGTTTCATTGGTTTTTCGGTATGTGCGAAAAATATTAATTTTCAGATTGTTCAAAATACACCGTTACAGGAAGATGTTTTTGAAATATCATCTGTGTTTGAGCAGGCACTTGCAGATTTCTTTTTTGAATCTGGTCATATAGTTTCAAATACACCTGTGTATATTTATTCTGATGACTCTTCAGATAAATCAGAAATTAAAAGGGCACTTGTTGAAACTGTTATTGGAAGCATGGACTATCTTGTTAGAGTAAAAATCAACTTTACAGAAAATGGTTCTGCAAGTCCAAAAGCACTTCTTCTTGAATGTATTAAAGATATAGATTGGGAAATTTTTTCAGCATCAACTGGTAAATCTCTTGGAACGGGACGATGTACGCCTGAAAAAATTGATAATACAAATAATAATGAATCTGGAATATATAACTTTGCAAGTTTTACAGCATCGAAAATCAGTTCCGGGTTACAGAAATCTAAATAATAGGTGGGAGATATGAAAAAGCTTATTTCATTTATTTTTGCATGTTTAACTGTTGGAGTTCTTTTCGCTGCTGCAAGACCATCTCTGGACGGCAGGGCAGTGGTAGCTGATGACGGTGAAATGCCGAAAGGACTTTTTGCCAGAACTATCGGATATCTTCCAGGTGACAGTGTAACTGTATCTAATCCTGCCAATGGTTGCACTGTTGATGTTTTAATCTTAGGTTCAATTGATGCCAGTGAAGGTGTTGCAATTATGTTGTCACCTGAAGCTGCTGCAAGATTGAATATAAAACGTGATTCTAATGTTCAGGTTAAAATTACAAAACGAACAGGAAGTCTTGATGAAAATGCTTCAGGACAGGCCGTATTATCAGACTCTGAAGAGGAAAGTGATTATTCTGAACAAAATGCTATAGATGATTCTGTTAATGATTCATTGAATTCAGAAAATGAGGCTTCCGATTTAACTGACAATAGGGCTGAAGAAGAGAAAACTGTAGAAGTTTCAAATCATTCTGAATCTGTTGAACCTGAAGAGATTAAAAATGAAACAATAGAAAGCGTTGATTCGGAGAATGTCCTTTCTGGAGAACCACTGTTTAATACTGAACCAGAATCTGATGTTGTTGAAGAAACTGTACCTGCTTACGAAGAAGATGTTCCTGCTGAACAATTTTCTGAGGTAATTCCAGAGCTTCAGATTGAAGAAGAAAAAATAGACCATGAAGTTCCAGAAATTCCAGAAGAAACTCCTTCTGAAGCAGTTATTACAGAGGAAATTTCTGAAAATTCAGAAGAAATTTTTGAGGCAGTTATTCCTGATTCAGTTTCGGAGGAAAAGAGTTCAGTAGAGTCGTTTACAGAAACAATTCCTTCAGCCGATGACTCAATTGAAGAAGCTGTAGATATTACTTCTCCGGAAGAACCTTCTTCATCTCTTGAAACAGTTGATGACTCTTCTGAAGCAGATCCTATTCCTGTTGAAGAGGTCGATGGCATTGAACAGGAAAGTAATCCTGAAACAGAAAATATAATCTCTGAACCAGCACTAAGTGTTATTGACAATAATGATGAATATGCTCCAATTGTTCTTGTTCCGTCAGAATTAAACCCACCTGCAGAAGAAACAGAAAATTCTGAGACTAAAGATTTAGAAGTAGTTAATAATTCTTCTGATTTGTCAGAATTGCCGGAAATTAAGGTTAATGATCCTGTTATGAACAAAATTGATGAAAAAGCCGTTGTTACTGAAGTTAATAATATTGAAAGCTTTATAAAAACCGAATCGGATCTTGAAAAGGGAAAGTATTATCTTCAGATTGCAACTCTTGGGAATAGAGAAAACCTTGAAGCCCTGATTAAAAAATATGCTGACAAGTATCCAGTTGTGCTTATTCCGTCAAAAAATGGAGAAGTATACAAAGTTAATATCGGACCTCTTACAGTTGATGAATTTGGAATGATTACTGAAAGATTTAAGTCTTACGGATTTAAGGATGCTTTCCTTAAAAAAATAAAATAACTTGTACAAGACTTTTAGGTTTTAGGCCGTAAGGTCATGGGATAGACATTAATTATTGAAGTTATGAAAATTAGTTATCGACATCCATTAGATTTTTCGCGTAGTTTTATATTTTCAATCAGAAACGGAATAGTTCTTGTTCTTGCTGTCTTGTCGTTAGGAGTTGCCGTTCTCTGTAGATTTTATGCTTCATCCCGGTCAAAGGTAATGCATACAATATCTTCGTCCAAAAATAATAATGAGAAATTTCTCTTCAGCTTCTCATCATCAAAAGTCTGGGACGAATATAAGGACTTAAATACAGGTGCACAATATGACTGTGTTTTAACCGTAAAAGAGAATGTAACTCTCGGTAACTGGAAATGTGTTTTACAGTTCGATGATGATTTTTATCTTGATAGTTCATGGAATGGAAACATGGAAGTGACAGGTAATCAGATTATTATCACCCCAATGGAATACAATTCAGAAATTTATGATATAAAACCGGCTACTTTTGGATTTGTCCTTCATACAAAAAAGGTATTTGAGCAACCTGAATATCTGGTTACATATTATAAAATAATTGCTCCCTTTGATCTGATTGTATACCGTGTTTCATTAATATTATTCGTATTTTTTACCGTTATACTTATCATTCTTGTTTTATCAGGAATCAGGCTTAAGCGACTTTTAAAAATGCTGGATCAAACCTTTGATACAATTGTAAATATTGTTGATACATTTGATGAATATACTTGTAACCATTCCAGAAACGTAGCCTATTATTCAATCAGAATTGCAGAAAAACTTGGTCTTCGTAAATCTGATATTCTTAAGATATATTACGTAGCGTTAGTTCACGATGTAGGGAAAATTTCGATTATGCGTAATATGCTTAACAAGCAGGAAAAGTTTTCGGATGAAGAAAAAGAAAAAATGAAGCTTCATACAACTGCCGGTGCTGAGATTCTAAAAGATTTTTCATCCATTCCAGAAATAAAAGAAGGTGCTTTATATCATCATGAAAGGTGGGACGGTAAAGGGTATCCTTTTGGTAAAGCTGGTAAAGATATTCCATTATTTGCAAGGATCATTTGTGTTGCTGATAGTTTTGATGCTATGACTACACAACGCCCTTACTGGAATCCTTCCTCTATAGAAGATGTTGTGGATGAGTTTAAGAAATGTAGTGGTACTCAGTTTGATCCTGAAATTGTTTCAATAATGCTTCTGCTTATTGAAAATGGTGAAGCACCTGTTAATTTATAATTTTCCGATTATATATTGACGATTTGTAATTATATTACTATATTTTTAATACATTTATCGGGGGTGCACCGGTTTCGACGATTGTGAATAATGCACTTACTGCATGTAGGGGTGAAGGTCCCTTGAACTGACAAACAAATAACTGCAATTTTCGCAAGAAAAGAAGAAGAAGTTGTTGAAGCTTCTTCTGCAGAAGCTCTCGCTGCTTAGTTAGCAGAGCCGGAACTCCTGGGGTGCTGTTCCTAACTTTGGGATGTTCTGTCACCAACAGG
>JAZQNJ010000068.1:0-11956 GCA_045627285.1 Treponema sp.
CAATAAAAGGGCGCCTCCGCCGGCTTTCAGCCGCCGGCCGCTACGTCCGTGGTTCCGCTTTCGCTCCATTACCTCCGCTGCGCTCCGGCAACGGCTTACGCCGCCACTACCATCGCTGGCGCATTTTCAGCATTTGGACAAATGCGTTAATAAATTTGGAAAAAATATTTGTACAAAAAATAAATAACTTGTAAAAATACCGACATCACTATATAATTTTAGGAAGAATTATAGGGGAAAAGTGCTATGTCAAATAACCGCTCCGGCAGAAGAATAGGATTCGCATTAAACTCAATTCATTTTGGTTCCTCATTAAAACTGTGGCGCTATCTTGCAAATTACGCAGAGCAGGAAAATGGTTCATTTTTTATCTTTCCTGGCGGCCGCTGTGATGATAAACCTGGTACAGATCATTTACGCAACGAGATTTACAAGCTTGTAAATACAGAAAATCTGGATGGTGTTGTAAGCTGGTCATCAAGTATTGGTAGTGGTATGGAAGCAGAGAACCTTACAAGCTTCCACAGAACACTTGGTAATCTTCCTTATGTAACAATCGGTAAAAAATTCTTTGATCATCCGGATATATCTTTTGACGCCTACACAGGTATGAAAGAACTTACGCGTCATTTTATTGAAGTACACGGCTGTAAAAAAATCGCTTTTATCCGTGGTCCTCAGAATCACGTTTCAGCAGAAGACCGTTTCCGTGGATATGCAGATGCAATTTCAGAAGCAGGGTTAAGTTCTACAGAAACTGAACATCTTGTAACAGATCATACAGGATGGCAGGACGCAGAAAAGGGTGCCCGTACTCTGTACGAAGACAGAGGTCTTATTCCTGGTAAGGATTTTGATGCCCTGCTGGCTGCCAGTGACCTTATGATTCTGGCTGCTGTGGAATATTTTGAAAAGCACGGTTATACAATTCCAAATGATTATATTGCCGGTGGCTTTAATGATTCAGTAGAAAGTCAGCTCTATACAACTTCTTTCTCTACAGTACATATGCCGATGGAAGAAATTGGTATTACTGCTTACGAAAAGCTTCATCAGGTATTAAACGGAGAAAATGCAGTAGAAGACATTCAGCTCCCTGCATATCCTGTTCTTCGTGCCAGCTGCGGCTGTGCAAATTTAAAAAGCCTGATGCATACTTCTGATCCAAAAATCAGATTTAAATCACGGGACGAGCTCCTTAACGAATTTCAGAGAATTTTCAGATTCAACGAGGAAGCAAAAAAGGCGGTGCTTGAACCAATGTTTACTGCACTGTTCGAAAATGACCAGACTGAATTTTTCCGCCTTATGAACGAAAACCTTACGGTCTTTTTCAACCACGATGGAGAGCTTTCTCAGCTGTTTAATGCAATTGTTCTTTTCCGAAATTCAACTTTCCTTCCTGAGGAATACATTACAAAAATCATAAATACCTGCAGCCTCCTGATTCCTCAGATTCAGGGACGTGTTTCTGCAAACAAGCTTTATGATACAGAAAAGCTTTCTTCCATTGTAAGTGCAATGAAGACAGAGCTTCTTTCTGCTCACGACAGAAATTCGCTTGTTAAAGTTCTTGCCCGCTATCTTCCACAGATTGGCATTAAAGCAGGTACACTTGTACTTTACGAAAATACAGATATTTCAAAATACATTGGTGGATTCAACAGTGCAGGAGAAACAAGAACAGAAGAAGTTCTCTTCCCTTCAAAACTGCTTGTTCCATCAAGATTTGCAAAGGAATTTGAATACGGTGTTTATATCATTCAGCCGTTGTTCCTTTCTGACCAGCCACTTGGTTACATCATAACTTCATATTCTGACTGTGACGGTTACATATATGAAGATTTAAGAACTTCAATCAGCAATGCCCTTCAGAGTATTTTCCTTTTTGAAGAAAACAATAAAGCCCGTCAGCTGGCAGAACAAGCTGAATTTGCAAAAACAGAATTCTTTGCCAACGTTGGAAGTGACCTTTGTGACCCTCTTAAAGAACTTTCAGCAAAAGTAACTCAGATGGAAAGCAATGTTGATAAGGGCATATTAGACCAGGACATTTTAAGTGAACAGCTTATATTCCTTAAATCCCAGATTGAATCTCAGCTTTCCAAGACAGAAACTCTGGTAGATTTAACTCGCTCTCAGGTAGACGATCTCCCAATGGATAAAAAGCTTTTCGATATTCGTCAGGTTCTTCCAGGAAGTATTGTTGCATCTCTAAATCAGGAGATTCCTCTTATCCACGGTGATGCAGAGCGTCTTAAAAAAGCAATTCAGACACTTTTTGGAGATGGTGAAGGTTCCATGACTGTTCATCCGGAACTGGAAGGTCTTAAAATTTCTGTAAAATCAAAACGCCTGGACTGGCAGAAACCGGAACTTCTTCTTGCAGAAAAAATCATTCTTCTCCAGTACGGTGAAGTTAACAAAATAGATGAATATTCAACTATCATTACATTGCCTTGGCCAAACCTTGCAGGTCTGCCACCTGTAAAAGTAGAAGAAGGAAATGTCAGTGTATATAATCTTTCTGCAAAGGCTCCGAATGTGGAGATATTTGGCATTCAGATGGAAAACATCGGCAAGGAAGCTGAAGAATCAGAAAAGCCATGTCTTCTTTATTGGCGTCCGGACAGTGCTCCAATCGATGAATGGGTAAAAGTTTACGGACTTCGCCACAGCGACAAAATGTTCAGGACGCCACTTCTTTGTTACAGTCACGAGCTCATAAGTCATAATTTTGTGGAAATGCTGGAGTCACAGGTACGCACACAAAAATCAGCTCCTGTTCTTTTTGTAAATACAAAACATACCCGCTATGGAACATGGGCAACAGATTCCAACAGCGTAAGCATTGAATCAATGTCTGATTTTGAACATATCCTTGGCGAAATTACTCCTTCATTGATTGTATTTGAAGAGATTAACGAAGACAGCATCAGGAGAATCCGTCAGAATTCAAAAACCGTTCTTGTACCAATTCTCGTGCTTCCAGATTCAATTCTTTCGGAAGAAGAAGTAGAACTTTTGTGTTCTCATCCTAGAATCATTCTCTGTAACCGGGGAGCTGCAGAATCTGAACAGTTTAATGACAGAATTCATGCTATCCTTACCGGAGACGAAATTCTTCCTCCTCATACTGGAGCTCTTGTTAAAAAAGCAATTCTTTATCTTAACAAGAATGCGGCCCAGCAGATTGTACGCTGGAAGCTGGCCGACACAGTACATGTCAGTGAAGATTACCTTACAAGAATTTTCCATAAAGAGATTGGTCTTTCTCTGTGGGAATACCTTAACCGGTACAGGATCTACCTGGCAGAAAAAATGCTTCTTGAAACAAACGATACAATCTACGAAATTGCCGAAAATTCCGGGTTCCAGGATCAGGCATATTTCTGCCGCGTATTCAAAAAAATCCACGGTGTTCCACCAGGAAAAATTCGAACAAAACAGTAGGTTTTGTGATAGCACAGTACGTTTTTTTTCAATTTTATACTTGTAAATTTTGAAAGTAACAAATAAAATGATAGAACTGAGGTTAAACATGAACGCACAAGAAACAACTGTTCTTACAGCACCAAAGAAAGATCTTTGGAAAGACATTAAAAGACACTACTCTGTGTATGCCTTGCTTGTAATTCCTGCTGTTTACTATGCCATCTTTAAATATGGCGCTATCGTAAATGGTCAGATTGCATTTAAGAACTACATGTCACAGGATGGTGTATGGGGAAGTATCTGGATCGGTTTCAGTAACTTCTTTGAATTTTTCAATTCTTACTACTTTGTAGACTTGCTCCGTAACACAATCCTGTACAGCCTTGCTAAGCTTGTATTCTGTGTTCCGCTTTCAATCATCCTTTCCGTAACTCTTTACGAATGTACACATGACATTCTTCGTAGAGTTGTACAGACACTGGCATACCTTCCACACTTCCTTTCGTGGGTTATTATGTATGGTATCCTTCTTGTACTCCTGGCTCCAGGCGACGGTCTTATTAATGAAGTAATCAAATACTTCGGTGGTGAATCAATCGAATTCCTTACTGATACAATGAAGTTCCCTGTTATCGTTATTCTTTCAGATGCATGGAAGGAAATGGGATGGGCTGCAATCATCTTTATCGCTGCCCTGATGGGTATTGATCCTTCACTTTTCGAAGCTGCCATGGTTGAAGGTGCTTCAGCTGTTCAGCGCGTATGGTACATCACAATTCCATCAATCAAACCTGTAATCGTAACTGTAGTTCTTCTTAAACTTGGTACAGTTCTTGATGCTGGTTTTAACCAGATGTTCGTACTTTCTAACCCTGCAGTTGTTGCTGTTGGTGAAATCATTGATACATGGGTATACAACGAAGGTCTTGGTAGAGCTAAATACTCTCTTGCCGCTGCGGTAGGTATCTTTAAGGGTATCATCGGTATGCTTCTCGTTATGGTTTCTAATACTGTAGTTAAGAAGATTTCAGATTCTTCATTATTGTAGGACTCAGGAGATAAAAATGGCAAAAAATAACAGTGCAATAAAATTAACATCAGGAGACCGCATTTTCTACTTTGCAGTAAATGCATTCCTTATCTTCATTGGTCTTGCAATCAGTGTTCCAATGATTGCTACTATTACACAGTCAATCACTCCTAACGGACACATTGGTACACCAATCGATAAGTTCATCCTCGTTCCATTTGGTGCAAAAGATAAGAACTTTGAACACTTCCAGGCTGGAAACTATGTTTTCAACGTTGATGGTTATGGTCCAATCGATGTAAGAGTAATCGAAACTGGTGAAGCTTACACAAATAACGACATTCCTCTCTCAGAAAGAAAAGAAAATAACAAAGTTACAGATACACTTTACTCAGCTACTGATGCAAACGGTAAAAAAGTAAAGCTTGCTATCCGTGAAGAAATCAACCCTGGTGAAGGTAGCAGAGTTAAGCTTTCTAAGTTCCGCCTTATCTGGGATTTTGCAGCTTATAAAGCTCTCCTTACAAACGATAACTTTATTGATGCATTCTGGAACTCAATGAAGATCATGGTATTTGGTGTAATCACAGCTCTTTTCCTTACAGTACCAATGGCTTACTGTATGTCAGTTCGTGACCTTCCTGGACGTAAGATTCTTAACTACTATGTTCTTATTCCATATCTGTTCAACATTGGTTTGATTCCAACATTCCTTGTTATCAAATCACTTGGACTTATTAACCATCAGGCAGCTATCTTTATGCCAGGTGCTATCGGTACATATAACTGTCTGATTATGCGCGGATTCTTCGAAGGTATTCCTGAATCACTTAAAGAATCAGCTCGTATTGATGGTGCTGCTGAATGGTATGTTCTTACATCTATCATTCTTCCACTTTCAAAACCAATCATCATGACAATTGGTCTTTATTACGCAGTTAACTTCTGGAACGACTTCATGCACGCACTTATTTACTTGTTGAATGCTGAAGACCTTAACCCTCTTCCAATCCTGCTTCGTAACATCCTGATGGGTATTGGTATGAACGATGCTGTTGAAGTTAATGCATTCGGTGCTGCTTCAGTTTCAGCTGTAAAAGCTGCCTCTGTATTTATTTCTGCTATTCCAATGATGCTTGCTTACCCATTCATCCAGAAATACTTTACAAAGGGTACAATGCTTGGTTCTGTAAAGGGCTAATGCTTTTATAAAAATATTTTGTAACTTTTTGACCAGATGATAATTTTTTTATTGTCTGGTCAATTTTTTATGGTATAATAATATGTATCCTTTGTATTATTAGGGATACTTTTATTAAATAGTTTTCATTTATATTTCAAAAAGGAGGAAAAAATGAAAAACTTTTTTAAGAATCTCGCACTCATCGCATTGATTCTTGCAGTTGCTTCTCCAGTTTTCGCAAAAAAATGGAAGGTAAACAAGGATGGTTCAGTTGATATCGAACTTTGGTACGGTGCTGCTGTAACAGAAGCAGGTCCACCACCAGCTGACTGGGTTGGATTCAAGATCATTAAAGAAAAACTTGGTATCGATCTTAAACTCAGTGCTCTTCCATCAACAGAAAAGGACCAGGATTACAAGATTAACGCTGCCGGTGCTGGTAACGCTCTTCCTGACATCTTCATGGTAGGATCTAACACATTCCAGATCCTCGTTAAACAGAGACTTCTTGCTCCAGTTGACGATATGTTTGCTATGATGCCAAATCGTACTGCAAAACTTTACGACAAAGACGCTCGTCAGTTCTCAACTGTAGACGGTGTTTGCTATGGTCTTTCACAGCCAGGTACAATCGTTCGTAACGAAGGTGTTGTAATTCGTAAAGACTGGCTCGACAAGCTCGGACTTAAAGAACCAAAGACACTTGATGAATTCTTCGAAGTAATGAAAGCATTCACATTCAAAGATCCAGATGGTAACGGTAAAAACGATACTTACGGTCTTGGTGCTTATATCGAACTTAAGCCAATTTCAGAAGGTCTTGGATGTCGATTTGACCCATGGTTTGGTGCTTTCGGTGTAGCTGGTACATGGTCTATGGCTAAGGATTCAGCTGGTCTTAACATCAACAAACCAGAATACTACGATGCTCTTGTATTCATTAAGAAAGTAATCGATGCAAAAGTAATCGATCCTAACTGGACAGCTTATAAGAAAGATGACTACCGTGCTAACTGGAAACAGGGTAAATTCGGTATCTGGCGTGAACAGAATGCTGCTCTCGCTTCTGAATCTAACTATGCTCCATTTGACCAGAACTTCCCTAAGGGAAATATCATCGTTCTTGATCCACCAGTAGGACCAAAAGGAAAGTCTTCTGCAGGTGTTTACGAACAGGCTTACCGTACATACTGTATCTCAGCTAATGCAGCTAACGATAAAGTAAAAATTAAGGGTAAAACAGTTACAAAGAAAGAAAAGATTGCTGAACTCCTCGAATGGATGTCATCTGATGAAGGTTACTACCTTCTTGGATGGGGTGAAGAAGGTGTTAACTACATGAAGGATCCAAAAACTGGTGCTCCTACAAAAGATGGTCTTCCTAACCCTAAAAAAGCTTTCTCTAAACCAGATATGCAGCCACTTACACAGCTCCGCAACATGGTTTACTACAACTCTGACCTTGAACTTGCAGCTCGCTACCCAACATACGTAACAGCTGTTTCTAAGAAAGAAATGTCTTCACTCAAGGTTCTCCGTACAATGCAGTCTAAAGCATGGACTCCATGTATCGGTGTTTCACTCCTCCCACTTCCAGAAGCTGACCTTCAGCGCTTCTACGAACAGGGTGTTGTAGAATTCATGACAGGAAAACGTCAGCTTACAAAAGCTAACTGGGATTCTTGGCTTGCTGAATTCAACAAGATGGGTGGTAAAGCTTGGGAACAGGCTGGTATTGCAAAGATGAAAGAAGCTGGTCTTCTTTACTAATTAGTTAATACTTAACTCATAAGACGGTGTCGATTGATACCGTCTTTTTTTTTGTTTAAAAATAACTTATTATTGAACTATGAAAAATAAACAGAAAAAAGAACTCGCTGTCTGCGGTTTTGAAGCCGTTAAAGCACTTGTTAAAGAAAACCCTCTAAAAGTAACCAGATTTTTTTATGCTCCAGAAAGAATCAATGCGTTTGGTGATTTTTTTAAGTATCTTGCAAAAAGAAAAGTTCCATATAATAAAGTCTCGGACAAGGAGCTGGAAAAGATTTGTGGAAGCATTCATCATCAGGGCGTTGTAGCAATGATTGAAGAACCACAGATTGAACAGCTGACATCAGAAATAACAGATTACTGGCTTCACCACAATCAGTCTGCACTTCTTCTTGATCGTGTTGGAAATGCAAATAATCTTGGGGCTATTGTAAGAAGTGCAGCTTTTTTTGGAATTAAGAATGTAATTATTCCTCTGGATGAGGCACAAAGTTCTATTTCGACAAGTTCATATCGCGTAGCTCAGGGCGGTATGGAATATGTAAATGTATATAGCGTTAAATCCATTCCCCGATTGCTTCAGGCAATGGAAGGCAAAATGATGAGATTTGGTACTGATGTTAATGCAAAACAGCCTGTAGGAAAAATTAAAGAGTTAGCTGGCAACAAACCAGTGTTAATTGTCCTGGGTAATGAAGAACATGGTATTTCAAAAGAAGTTAAGCAAAATTGTGACGAATTGATTATTATACCTTTTACCAGCGGCAATGCAACTGATGAAGACAGGCCTATAGAAAGTCTTAATGTTGCTCAGGCAGCTGCAATTGTTTTATATGAATGTAGAAAGTAAATAAGCATAAGCGATGGGAGCACCGCCGGAGGCGTAAAAAAAGCTGTGGTTTTGCCACAGCTTTTTTTATGGAGCGAAAGCGGAAGTGCGGACGTAGCGGCTGGAAAACGAAGTTTTCCAGTATGCCCGTATACTAAAGCTAACGGTTCATTTCTGATTGTTTTCCAGTAGAATGATGTGCATTAATAATTGCTTCAATCTCGTTGTAGTCAGAAACAGGAAGGTCTCCAAAAATTGTATTTTTAGTAGCACAAGTTGCATTACCGAACTCAACGGCTTTCTGGGCATCATCAAACTTAAGAAGACCAAATAATACACCAGCACAATAAGCATCGCCGGATCCAATACGGTCTACAACATCAATTTCTTTGTATGGATTTTCGCTGTAGAATTTATCCAGCCGCTTGAGATATACGGTAGATCCAAATGAATGAACCTTTGGACTAATAACTTCACGCTGAGAAGTGGCAATGAGCTGAATGTTCGGATAGTCTTTACAGAATTCTCGGTGCATATCTTCAAGAGAACCTGTCTTCTGGAACATGCGGCGGCACGATTCTTCTGAAATGAAAAGAACATCTACATAAGGAAGAATCTCTTTAATTGTGTTGCGGGCAGTTTCTTCGTCCCAGAGATTAGCACGATAGTTAACATCGAAAGCAATTTGAGTTCCAGCAGCTTTGAATTTTTTGATCATTGTAATAGCAAGCTGTCGAGTGTTTTCGCTGAGGGCAAGAGTAATACCGGATGTGTAAAACATTCTTGTTTTTGTATAAATGTCTTCCGGGATTTCAGATTCCTTAATTTTTGTGATTGAAGCATGCTTACGGTCATAAACAACTGTTGGCTTACGAGGATATGCTCCGTTTTCGTAGTAGTAGATACCAACACGAGCTTCTGGAGAATCATCGAAAATAATAAAGTCATCGGATACAGAAGATGAACGGATGCGATTTTTAATGAATGTACCAAGCTGGTTTTTTGGAAGACGTGTTACAATTCCAGTTCTGCAACCAAGGAGAGAAACTCCACATGCTACATTAAGTTCAGCACCACCGGCATGTTTTTTGAAGGAATCACTTTTACTGATAAGTTCATTAACTGCTGGAGAAAGTCTAAGCATTGTTTCACCGAAGGTAATTAAATCAAATTCCTTCTGTTCATAAAAAGCATCTTTTACTGCCATAATCCATTCCTTAAATTAAATGATACCATAATTTTAATGTTTACAATTAAACTGAACAAGGGATTTATGAAATAATTTTGCTTTTGTGGACTTTAAACTTTACCTGGAATATAATTTTCCTATGGCAAAAAAGAAAGATAAAAAAATTGATCAGAAGGGTATGGCACTTGCATGCTGGATTCTTGGTCTTTTAATTTTGATAATCGTATTTTTCCTTAAACAGGATGTAATTTACTCAAATTTAAAAACTACAAATTTCTTTGAAAGACTTTTTGGTTCTACACCACAATTCATTGAAAATCATGAAGTTAAAATCGAACCAGAGCCAAAAGAAGAGACAATTATTACTATTAAGACAGAAGAACCTGTACCTTCAAAAGAAATCGAAGAAATAAAACCTCCAGTTGAAGAAGTAAAGGAAAAGCCTAAATCAGAAGAAATAGTTCAGGAAAAACTACAAAAAAAAGCAGAACCAGCTGTTAAAAAGCCCGCCGAACCAAAAAAAGAAGTAAAAACAGTTACTGTTACAAATCAGAAACTCTACTTTGTTTATATTGGAGAGGATGGAGTTGTTTCCCGGAAGGTGATAACAAAGGCTGTGGAAAAAAATGATTCTCCTTTAATGACAAATCTTAAACTTCTCCTGGCCGGTCCAACTTCAGCTGATACAGCAAAAGGTTACAAAACACTTATTCCTTCAGGTACACGCTTAATTTCAGCTTCGGTTCGCGATGGGGTTGCATATTTGAATTTTAGTGAAGAATTTGAATTTAACTCGGTGGGAGTTGATGGCTATATTGGTCAGCTTATGCAGATTGTCTACACAGCAACTGAATTCAGCACAGTAAAGGCTGTTCAGTTCCTGGTAGACGGGCAGAAAAAAGATTATCTGGGCAGTGAAGGCGTGTGGATTGGAAGTCCACTGTCCAGAGCTAGTTTTTAGTTACTTTGTATGAGTCAAGGATTTTATTAAAGTATTTTTTATTAGTTACATATGGATTCTGGAATACGGTAAGAGTTAATACTGCAAAGGTGTTTTCATCAACTTCAGTAAGAATCTTAAAGTCCCTCGTAAAGGATTTTGAAACATCGTTAAAGAATGTATTTTCGATTATTTTTGACGGTTCCTTTGAATTTACAACAGTAGTTTCTGAATAAGGGTAAGAGTAATCAGTTCCCAGGGTAAATTTTCTTTCAAGATTTTTTATAAATAAGTCTTTTTCGTTCTGGGACTCTAGCTGGTTTAGATCTATTACATCAAGTGCAAGTACTGCTACGTTTTCCAGGAAAAAAAGGTTTTCGGCCTGAGCTTTCCATCTGTTGTCGAGCTTTATTGATTGAGAAACTGTTTCATTTTTTGAGTATGCTACATTCATAGATGAGGATTTTTTATTAAGTTTTAGTGAATGCGTATTGTCCAGAGTTTTTACTGGCAGACCCTGAAAAGAAGAAAAAGATTTATCTTCTGAGGATTTTAACTGTCCTGCTGTAATAAGCTTAAAAACTGGCTGACCTTTTTCATTAAGAATTGATCGGACATTAAAAAGAGGAACCTGGCTGTCATAATTGATGGTTACTTCTCCACCAAACTGCATAAAATCGTCATTCAAGGACAATGATGATTCAATAATACCAGCCTTACCTCGCCGTGAATTAAGTTCATAAAGCATATCATGAAGGTAATTGATAATGTCTGTATCCTCAGGATGTATAGGAGTTATGAATCGTTCACCAGTTAATTCAATATATTTTTTCTGGGGATCAAAAGTAAAAAGAATCTGAATGTCTTTTGCCGGGATCAGAGGGTTCTCGTCTGTCTTAGCCGGAGAATAATATCTAACACCTATAGTAGAAATATCATAATATACAATTCCAAAATAAGATTCTTTTTCAAAAGTGTAATCTCTGTAATAAATGAATTGTCCTGACTGGTCGGGAATTGTATGAATAATTCCAGGGAGTGCAAAAAGTGAAGAAGTTAAAAAAAAGGTCGAAACTGTTAAAAAGAATTTTTTCATATAAACTCCAAAAAAATGCCTGCGGAAGAAAGAACCGCAGGCATTGTATTTTAGTGAATGGAACTATGCGTTTAATTCAGCAAGTGCGTCTTTTACAAACTTAATTGCTTTATCTGCAGCTTCAGTTGCTGGAACAAGTTCTGCTTCTGCTGCTGCACGTGGTTTAAATTCAACATTTGGAAGGTTTTTGTCACCAACAGTAATGCGGAGTGGAATACCAATAAGTTCCATATCTGCAAATTTAACGCCTGGGCGTTCGTTGCGGTCATCAAGAAGAACTTCGATTCCTGCTGCTTTAAGAGCTTCGTAAATCTTGTCAGCTTCTTCTTTCATTGCGCCTTCATATTTAATTGGAACAATACAAACCTGGAAAGGAGCAACTGTCATAGGCCAGATAATTCCTTTGTCATCGTTGTATTTTTCAATGATTGATGCCAGAGTACGGTCTACACCAATACCGTAACAACCCATTGTTGGTTCTGTT
>JAZQNJ010000069.1:0-22009 GCA_045627285.1 Treponema sp.
TCTGATTACGATGATAACGACGATAATCTGGTGGATTGTGTTTACTGGTATTCTGTAGCCGCAGATAGAAATACTTACGAAAAAGGTGTTTTTGAACTGGCTATGGGCGTTGACGGAAGAAGGGGAGACCACTTCCTGGTAGATTACAGAGACTGGATGGAAACTAAATAAATACAATTGTTTTACGAAAACGGTGGTTTTGCATTTACAGAACCGCTGTTTTGTTTGTCCGTTGCCGTTTTTCTAATTCTGTTTTAAAATCCTTGTATGTATCATTTTATTATTAATCAGCATGGCGGGTCGGGACAGGCAGCAATAACCTGGGAGAAGGTTAAAGCTGTTCTTGATAAAAGAGGTGTTGAATACAAATATTACTTTCCTGAATGTAAAGGCTATGCTGCAGTTCTTGCAGAAAAGATTTCGGAGCTGCCGGAGGATGATATACGGCTTATAGTTCTTGGTGGTGACGGGACTATTAACGAAGTTCTCAATGGCATAAGAAAATTTGATAATCTTAAATTTGGTATAATTCCTACAGGCTCTGGAAATGACTTTAGCCGTGGTATCGGAATTCCACGGGGAAAATCTGAACAGGTTCTGGATATGATCCTTAATTCTTCTGGAACTAAAACTATTGACCTTGGCCTGGTTGAAAGCGGTGGCAGAAGAAGGTTGTTTGCAATTAGCAGCGGCTTTGGAATGGATGCCATTGTTGGAACAGGCATCAACTCTTCAAAAATCAAAGTGGTTATGAATAAGCTTCATCTTAACTCTCTCAGCTATCCTGTGATGACCATTAAGACTTTGTTTTCTATGAAGACTACTGATTGTAAAATCAGTGTGGATGGAGGTCCCCTTAAGGAATATCCGAAACTGATTTTTATGGCAGCTATGAATTTTCCTTGTGAGGGAGGTGGAGTTCCCATGGCACCAAAAGCCAGTTCCACAGACGGGAAGCTTTCTTTTTGTTTAGCATCGGGACTATCCAAACTGAAGTGTTTTATGGCTTTTCCGGCACTTCTTGTGTCTAAGCATGAAAAAATTAAGGGGTTTGAGGTTCATGATGCCAGGACTCTGGATGTGTTCAGCAGTAGTCCTACAATTAGTGCTACTGATGGAGAATTTTTTGGTAACCTTGATAAAGTTCATTACGAATGCCTTCCGGGAAAGCTGAAGGTACTTTTATAGAAAAGTCAGGATAAACTACTGTCTGTTCATGGACTGCAGTTTTTTTTATAATTGCCTTATGATTAAAGTTTTATCAATTGTTTTTATTGTATCAATGCTGCCTCTTATTGAACTTCGTGGTGCAATTCCAGTGGGAGTTTCAATGCTTTCAGGTTTGTTTGGACTGGAGGAAGGTCAGTCCCTTAATGTTCAATATATTATTTATATAATAATTACTGCCATGCTGGGCAATATGCTTCCAGTTCCGTTTATTTTCCTGTTTGCCAGAAAATTTCTTGAATGGGGACAGAATAAAAAGTTTATTGGCGGAATCTGCCGTTTTTTTCTCGAAAAGGGACACAAGGCGGGAGATAAACTTAAGCAGAAAGCCGGACGGGGTCTTTTTGTAGCACTGCTGCTTTTTGTAGGAATTCCTCTGCCAGGCACTGGTGCATGGACAGGAACTCTTGCAGCAAGTCTTCTCGATATGAATATGAAAGAGACAATTTTTTCTGTATTGTGTGGAGTTTTGCTGGCTGCAATTTTAATGACTCTTGCAAGCTGCGGTCTTCTTGGTGCTGCAGGGGCATTGTTCGTAAAATAAACTTCAGTTTAGATATATATTGATTCCTGATATGGATGAACCTCTGTCACTGAACGTAAAAGTTATAAGGAAAAATATTCGTAATCTTCGGCTCAAGATTACACCTGAGGGGGATGTTGTATGTTCTGCTCCCCTGTTATGCCCACAGTCAAAGATTGATGCTTTTATAAAAGAAAAAACTTTCTGGATAACTAAGACTTTGAACCGCGTGCGAAATGCGGCTCAGAACAATGTTTCTCTTCGTGATGATGGTATGGCGTTTCTTTTGAATTTCACAGAGGAAGACAGAAAGAAAAACGGCCGTAACTTTATTTATTCCAGAAACTGGAAAGAAGAAGCCATGAAGAATTTTGAGCATACAGTGTGCCGCTTTCTTCCTGCATTTGAAGTTGGCCTTTTACCCCAATTTGAATTAAAGGGAAGGGCGATGCATTCCATGTGGGGAAACTGCAATACCAAAACTAAAGTTATTACCCTTAATTGGGAGCTTTTTAATTTTCCCCAGGCTTGCATCGATTATGTTGTTCTTCATGAAATGACACATTTTCTTTATATCTATCATGACAGAAAATTTTACGGGTTTATCGAAAAAACAATGCCTGATTATAAAGGCCGCATAAAGATGATGAAGTAATGATTAGTTTTCCAGCATTTCTTCATTAAAGCTGGAGGCAGGCCCCTGCCACATTATTTTTCCTTTTTTGATGAGAATAATTCTGTCGGCTACAGCTTTTGCTTCCTGAAGATCGTGGGTAACCATGATGCCTGTAAAGCCTAGATTCTGCTGGAGGAGTCGGATTTCGGCGGCAAGTTTTTTTCTCAATGGTGCATCAAGGGCACTGAGGGGTTCATCAAAAAGAACAAGTTCAGGTTTTACAATAAGAGTTCTGGCAAGACTTACTCTCTGAGCTTCTCCGCCACTTAAGGTTTCGGGGCTGCGTTTTTCAAATGATTGAAGTCCAAAGTTTTTAAGAAGTTCTGAGGCTTTTTGTTTTGCAGATTTTCTGCTTTCTCCATGACAGACAAGACCATATGCCACGTTTTCTTCTACAGTCATGTGATTAAAAAGGGATGGGCTCTGGAATACCATGCCGATTCCTCTTTTATTGATTTTAAGGCTGGTAATATCTTTGTTGTTTAGAATAATTGACCCTGATTCAGGATGTTCCAGGCCTGCAGTAAGCCTCAATATTGTTGATTTACCGGAACCTGAAGGTCCCAGAATACATGTCATAGTGTTTTTTTCACATTCAAATGAAACATTTACTTCTATAGAGTCGTATGATTTTTGTAAGTTTGTTACCTGAAAATAAGCCATTAATTATTCCTATTTTTTAATTTTACTTGATAGTGCAAAAATTCCGGCACAAAGAATTCCGAGAATTACACCTGCAGCACAGGCTTCATTAAACTGATATCTTCCTGCCAGTCTGTATGTGTAAAGGGCCAAAGTATCAAAGTCTGGAATTGCAAGAATTAAAGGAAGTGTTGCATCTCCTGCACTTATAGCAAAACAAAATCCTGCTGCCCTGAAAAAACTTTTTCTTGCTGTTGGAAGATAAATTCTCCAAATAATATCTAACTGACTATTGCTTAAGAGTCCGGCTGCATCCAGTGTTGTTTGAGGAATTTTTTGCAGCTGAGGGTATATTTGTCTAAAGGCGACAGGCCAGTTTAAAAGAGTCTGGGCAATGACAAGAATAAAGAAACTTCCTTGACGCACTAAAAGGGTAATTAGAAGGCCTGTTAAAACGGAAGAAACTGCCATTGGTATGATTGGAAGCATTTTGAATAAAAATGAAATTTTTTTACCCTCGTATGACCGCAAAAAAATTGAATATAAAAAAGCTGTTGATGCACAGAAAAATCCGGTTGAAGCTGCTGTAATGACAGTCCATCTGAATGCAGTAAGAAATTTTTCGGATGACAAGAGTTTTATAAAATTGATAAAGGTAAAGCTTGACCGGAGCCGCAGGGATGAAAGTGAGCCGGAGACGATTCCTCCCAGGGGACAGATAAAAAATAGTATTATGAAGAACATTACACAAACAAAAGGAATTGTTTCCAGGCCCGTAACTTTTTTTTGATACAGTGCGGGTTTGTTAAATGAGAGCCCTTTAATTGATGAAGCCTTGTGTTCAAAAAGCGTGTAAATCCAGACGATAAAAAGGGCAATTGCTGTTTCCAGGGCTCCGATTTTGAAGGCTGCAGGAAAGTTAAGGTTTACTTTTCCCTGCTCATACATTTCAACTTCCAGGGTTGTTGTTCCGATTCCTCCAAACATAAGTACAATCATAAAACTGAAGTAGCAGTACAAGAATACAGGAATGCAGGCACTCACTATGGATGGCATAAGCTGCCAGATTGTTACAGTTCGGAATACACGGAATTCACTGGCCCCAAGAATGCGTGCTGCGTTTTGTTCATCTGAGGGAAGTCTCTGCCAGCTGTCTGAAACAGTGCTCATAACGAGAGGAAAGTTGTAGAAGCCGTGGCAGATTATTAAACCGGTAAAAGAATATAAAAAAGTTACAGGAGGGTTCTTTACTCCTGTCAAAAACATCAATAACTGGTTTAAGTGACCGGACATTCCAAAAAAAGTTACATACCCTAATGCAATTAAAAGGGAAGGAATACAGAATGGAACAGAGGAAAGTGAAAGCAGGAAGCTGCGGCCAGGAAATTTCCGGCGGGCTGTAAAAAATGCTGCCGGAAGGCCTGCGGCGGCTGCTACCAGTGTAGATATTACAGCCTGGAAAACAGTAAACGCCGCAATTTTAATAATTACAGGCAAAAATTATTCGCCCAGAACAGCCATGATCTGTTCAACGGCTGTGTTAACTTTTTCAACATCATAACTGAGAATTTTCTCTGGCATTGGAGCTCCCTGTATGTAGCTTTCAGGAAGAACTGCATTCCTGTTTGCAGGGAACATCCACTGTGTAAGAGGAATTTCTGCCTGAGCTTCATCTGAAATAAGAAAGTCAATAAAAGCTTCAGCACCTTTTTTGTTTGGTGCATTTTTTGCAACACCGGCACCTTCTACCTGCATTACATGACCATCTGTAAAAATAAGGGTTTTGAAACGGTTTGTGTTGTCGTATTCAATGTGAGAAGCAGCACTTGTGCAGTAGCTTGAAACAAGAGGAGCTTCACCTTTTTTAAATAAACCGTAACCAGCACTCCAGCCAGGTGTCATTGTAAGAAGATTTGGTTTAAGGGCTTTCCAGTAATCAAGAACGGCATCCCCTTTTGCAGCTACAGTCCATGCAGCAAAACCAAGCCCCGGAGTAGAAGTTCGTGGGTTCATAAGAATTATTTTCTTTGCATACTCAGGTTTTGTCATGTCGTCGAGGCATTGTGGAGCCGGGAGACCGCATTCTGAATCGAAAATCATGGCAAAAGGACTAAAGTCAAATGGAGTAAGGAGCCATTTTCCGCCAAGCACTTCTTCAAGACCAGCAGAAAGGTTTTTGCGACCTTCAGGCTTGTAGCTTTCAAGAATGCCTTCTTTTTCGGCTTTTGCAGAAAGGTTATTATCAAGACCAAGAATTACGTCACACTGCACATTGTTTTTTTCAAGAACGGCACGGCTTAATACCTGAACGCCATCACCACAGTCTACGTATGTAACCTTCATGCCTGTTTTTGCTGTGAATTTTTCAGCAATTACAGAGCCTGGACCCCATTCACTGCAGAATGAATCATAAGTGTAAACGATGACTTCATTGGCACGTGAGCTGGAAATATCTGCTTTTTTTGAGCAGCCTGTAAGAATTGTTGTTGAAACAACGAGTAAAGAAAGGAATTTAAAGATGTGTTTTGACATATCTTCCTCCGCCGGTATTATCCGGATCAGGTTGGAGCTTCATACGAAACTCTGCGGGTTTAATCTCAGCCTTTAGGGCACCCCGGTACGAAAGGTATTATAGAAAATGAATGGGTTTATGGGAAGATATAATAAATGATCGATGGCGGATATGCGTGCGGATATGTGGATTTTTTTGAGGAATAAGTCGATAATATATTTATGAAAAAGACTGTTATTCTTTTTATATTATTGTTCTCATCAGTATTTGCCTTTGCTGGCGTTGATTATGAACTGGGGCTGGGCTCAGGTTATGTTTTTTATGGGGATGACGAACTTAGTGATGCACTGGACAGCTTTGATCAGAGTGGACAGATAATTTTATGTGGAAACTTCGGCTTTTCTTTCCCTCTTGCAGAACCTGTTGATTTTGTAATGGGTGCGGATTCTATTATTGACGGAAGGTGGAAAGGAAGTAACCATGTCTTTTTATGGGACTATGCTGCAGTTGCAGGTTTTGATGTTTATCCTGGGTTTGGTGGACTGTCTTGTTCTGTACAGTATTGTTTTGGCCGCCGTACAGATTTTATGAGCCTTACAGATGATGAGCACATAAACAGTACAAAATGGGGCAACGGATTTGCTTTTGGAATCGGATATGATTTTTGTTACGGAAGAAAAGGGATGGCACCTGTAGTGTCAGCTTCCTGGCGGCACATGCCTCGAGGAAATTCCTGCAGTGATGATATTCTTGAATTGAAACTTAAGATTAAGACTCATAAATAAAGCAGGGCACTTCTAAAAATTGCAATTTTTAGAGACCCCATGTAAAATAAGGAATCTGAGAATGGAAATTGATACTGATGAAATAATGACAGAGCTCCCGGAGGACTTTGATACAAATCAGACATCGATGGATGTTGGAATTGCCGTTGATGTAGGAACTTCTACCGTTGCAGTTTCAGTCTGGTCTCTTACAAAAAGAAAATGTCTCTTAACAGTAAGCGAAAGGAACTGTCAGATTCGTTATGGTCATGATGTTATCCGCAGAATTGCTTTTGCCATAAGACCACCTTTAACAGGTTCATCACAGGTAGTTGAATCAGGACCTTCTGCACTTCATTATTCAATTATTACTCAAGTAGAATCTCTTATTGACAATTCTGTAAAAAAACTGATTACAGAAAATGATTGTGAAGTACATGTCAGAAAAATCGTAATCACTGGAAATACGACAATGCTTAGTTTTGTCTGTGCACTTCCTGTTGATGGCCTTGCCGCAGCACCTTTTAATCCGGCTTCTTTATTTGGTTTTACTGCTCGCTGGGATGATGTGCGTAAAGGTACGGTAAATGATAAATGTGTGTCACTGGATCCTCCTACAGCTGATATTTTACAGGTTTTTTCCGGAAGTCTTTTGGATGATGATATTCCAGTTTATTTTCCTCCTTGCGTAGGGTCTTTTATTGGTGCTGATGCAGTTTGCGCCATGCTTTCTGCAGGATTTCCTGTTCCTTCTGCCCGTAAGGGATCATCATTGTCCTGGGAAGCTCCTGTAAAAGCTCCTCTTCTTCTTGTAGATTTTGGAACTAATACAGAACTTGCCCTGTATATACCAGGAAAAAACGGGGAAGCAGGAAAAATTCTGTGTACTAATGCAGCTGCAGGTCCGGCTCTTGAAGGGGCTAATATAAGCTGCGGTTACTGTTCTATTGATGGTGCTGTTGACGGAATTGAATATAAGGGAAATCTGAAGTGTCATGTTATCGGAGGCGGAAAAGCAAAAGGTATCTGCGGTTCAGGACTTGTAAGTGCAGTAGCAGAATTGTACAAAAATAAGTTTATTGATGATGATGGCGTAATTCAAAAAGCTGTATCAAAGCTGGGTGACGGAAGCATTTGTATTCAGCTTACACCTGCCGTTTATATCTCTCAACAGGATATCAGAAATGTTCAGCTGGCAAAATCTGCAGTATTTACGGGTATTTCTTACATGATAGAAAGAACTTCCTCTCTACCTGTGCTCTGTATTGCAGGCAGTCAGGGAGCTCATTTTGATATTACTGAAGCCTGTTCAATCGGATTAATTCCAAAAGAACTGGAAAGCCGATGTGTTCATCTTGGAAATGCAGCTCTTGCCGGTGCATCCGCATTACTGTTTTCTAAGGCTCTTCGGGAAAAAGCAACAGCTATTGCAAGAAATGCTTATCAGTTGAATCTGGCTGCAGTTCCTGGTTTTCAGCAGACATATCTTAATTCCATCGGCTTCAGCAGAAATTAATTTGCAAAAATCGGTAAATATTCATAATTTCTCACAAAAATATGTTGTCTTCCATATAATTCTGTAGATTAGTAACTTTTAATTTGACAACTGCATCTGTATTTAGTATTATTTAAAGTGATATTTTGGGGACGGCTTTTTAAAGGTGGAATTGTTGGTGGACAAAACTGCCTGATAAGAATCCAACTCCTTAATAGATGCATAGGAGAATATTATGAATGCAATTAACCTTGTGTTATTCGTAGTACTTCCCGTTGCTGGTATAGTTCTTGGATGGATTATTCGTTGGTTATATGCCAAATTTCAATTATCTTCGGCAGAGCAGAAAGCTGAACGTGTAAAACAGGACGCAATAAAAGAAGCAGAAGCCCAGAAAAAAGAATATTTGTTAGAAACAAAAGATCAACTCCTTCGTGAACGACAGCAGCAGGAAAGAGAAAACCGCGATCGTCGTAAGGAAATTCAGGTTTATGAAGCCAGAGTTTCAAAGAAAGAGGAACTTGTCGACAAAAGAAATGCAGAAATCGATAAGAAAGAACAGGAATTTGCAGAACGTGATGCTGCAATGGCAAAGCGTGAGCAGCAGATTGCTGTTCAGGAAGAGACTTATCGCCATGAACTGGAACGCATTTCAGGACTTTCCGCACAGGAAGCAAAAGATTTAATCATTAAAAATCTCGAAAATGATGCCCGTCACGATGCACAGGCATTACTCAACAAGATTGAACAGGAAGCTCAGCTTTCATCTGAAAAGAAAGCTCAGGAAATTCTTGTTTCAACAATTCAGAGACTTGCTACAGAAACTACAAGTGACATTACAGTTACGACAGTTTCACTTCCCAGTGATGAAATGAAGGGTAGAATTATTGGTCGCGAAGGACGTAATATCCGTGCCCTTGAAACACTTACAGGTGTCGACATAATCATTGATGATACACCAGAAGCCGTTGTTATCAGCTGTTTTGATCCTGTTCGTAAGGAAATTGCAAAACAGTCTCTTGAACGCCTTGTAACAGATGGTCGTATTCATCCTGCACGTATTGAAGAAATCGTTCAGAAGGTTACAAGAGAAATTCAGCAGAAGATTTATGAAGAAGGCGAAAAAGTTCTTTTTGATCTGGGAATTCATAACATGAGCCAGGATGGCGTTCGTGCACTTGGACGTCTTTATTTCCGTACAAGTTATGGTCAGAACGTTCTTACTCACTCACGGGAAGTTGCTGAAATTGCCAGTCTTCTTGCAGCTGAGATTGGTGTAAATAAAGAACTGGCTAAAAGAGCTGCTCTTCTTCACGATATAGGTAAAGGTGCTGAAAACGATAGTGACCAGAACCATGCTGAAGTTGGTGCTGAAATGGCTCGTAAGATGGGTGAAGATGCCCGGGTTATTAATGCAATTGCTGCCCACCATGCAGATTGTGAACCAACTACAATCGAAGCTGTTATTGTACAAATAGCTGATGCGATTTCTGCTGCACGTCCAGGTGCACGTAAAGAAACCGTAGATAATTATGTGAAGCGTCTTGAAAATCTTGAAGAAATTGCAGAAAAGTTCAACGGTGTTGAAAAGGCTTATGCTATTCAGGCTGGACGTGAACTTCGTGTTCTTGTTAATAATGAAAAGATTTCTGACGGTGAGGTAAAAGAGCTGGCACAGAAGATTGCAAAACAGATTGAGTCGGATTTGCGTTACCCTGGCCGAATTAAGCTTACAATGATTCGTGAAACTCGAATTGTTGAATATGCTCGTTAAGTTTTTAACCTTGAAAGATCTTGATGGTAACAAGTCCTAGACTTGTCACCAGATGAAGCTTCTAAAAAAAAGCACCATTCGTGGTGCTTTTTTTATGCCTTTCTGTGTTTTACATGTGGAAGTTTTCACCAAGGTAAATTTCTCGGGCTACAGGAGAATCTATGATATCCTGCTGGCTCCCCTGAATTAATATCTGTCCTGTTGATATAATTATGGCTCTGTCTGTAATTTCAAGGGTATCTCTTACATTATGGTCTGTAATTAAAATACCGATTCCTCTTTTTGCAAGAAGCTTAATCATAGACTTAATATCTGCAACAGCAATAGGGTCAATTCCTGCAAATGGTTCATCAAGAAGAAGAAATTTTGGTTCTATGGCAAGGGAGCGAGCAATTTCTGTACGGCGACGTTCTCCACCGGACAACGTAAATGCCTGTTGTTTACGGATTCTTCCGATTGAAAATTCTTCAATTAGATCTTCAAGACGCTGACGTTTTTCTGCATAGCTTAAATCCATGCGTGTTTCAAGAATAGACCAGATATTTTCTTCTACAGTCAGTTTTCTGAAAACGGAAGGTTCCTGAGGAAGGTATGAGATTCCAAGTCTGGCTCTTTTATACATAGGAAGAGGAGTAATTCTCTGGTCGTCAAGAAATATTTCACCATTTGTTGGCTGGTAAAAACCTACGATCATGTAGAAGGTTGTGGTTTTTCCGGCTCCATTTGGTCCTAGAAGTCCAAGAACTTCCCCGGTTTTCATTTCAAAGTCAACGCCCTGAACAACTTTCTTTTTCCCGAACATTTTGTAAAGAGAGTTTACCCTAAGAATATGACCTGACGGTTCTTCCTTTTTTGGAGTTTCTGATGTCTCAACATTTGCTTCTGAAGGTTGATTTTCTTTAGTTGCTTTTTCTGCTTCTTCTTGAGTGTCTGCGTTTTGATTTTCTAAAACATCAGTTGTTTTTTTTGATCTTCGAACTTTTTTCTTTACAATAATTTCATCATCATTAAGGGGATCGCTATTTCCATTTTCTAGAATTTTTGATTTTCTTCTTTTTTCTGGTGCTTTTTTATTAGTTTCGACAAAATCTGACATAACAGCATCTTTTGTTTCTGGAGCAGAGTCTGGAGACTGCAGGTTTGACTGTTCGTTAATTTCTTCCATTCTGTTTATTCTCCTCTCATAGTTTCATTTGTAGTTATTTCTTCAGCAGGTTTTTCTTCTGAAGTCTCTTCGTTCTGATTCTCTGAAGCAGGGGGCGTTGTCTCAATTTCCGTGTTATCAGTTTGTTTATTATCATTTACAGGGGCTGGTTCACTATCTTTTGAATCAGTTACTGTTCCTTTTACACGGCCATCAAGAGTGATTTCCTGACTTTCAAGATTAAGAATGATTTCCTGTGCCCGGAACGAATCCTTACCCTGAACAATTTTTGGATTTCCGCTCATTTCTAGAATCTGAGCTTCTTTCCTGTAAATAGCATAGGCAGAATTGCAGACGTTATCTTTCTGCTTAATGGAAACTTCGATCTGCATAATGGCAATTTCAGAGGTTTGGTTGTATTCAATCAGCTGAGCTTCAGCCGAAACTTCATTTACTTTATCAATGAGCGTTACAGAATCTTCCAGCTGTGCAATTTTTGTTGTGCGGTCATATTTCATTTTGCCACATTTAAAATCCATCTGTGATTCTTCATTAATTCCGTTTACACTTCCGGTTGCTGTAATGTATCTGAATTCCTCGCCTGATAATTCTATAGTATCTGCCTTGATTTCCATTGTTCCGGTTTTAACAAAGGCGTTTCCTGTAAGAATTGTTGTATCTTTTTTGCTTCCGGCTATACCGTTCATGGAATCTGCAGAAAAAGTGATGGTTTCAGAATTAACGTGCATTATGGCGAATGATAACGAGAGCAGTATTGTCAAAAGTTTTTTCATTCTGCAGTATCCTCCTGAATCTCTTCCTGCTCAAGTTTCTGCTCCTGCTCCTCTTCAGTAATTGAACCTTGCACAGCCTGAATAAAGCTGAAGCTGTGGTTTACGCCAGATGCAGAAAAACCTTTTCCTGTTATGAGGGTACCATTTTTTTTGATTGAAACAGTATCTGAAATTCCTCCAGTGAGTTGCTGGGAATTTCCTTCATATCGGAGAGCTCCGGCTGAAAGTTCTATGTTCTGATCCGTGATGTCTATGTTTACTGAATCAAAAAGCCCGTATATTTTATTTTTTGTGTCTGCAGATAGAAGTCCACAGAAACCTTTTGTTTCTACATTGCCTTCGTTATCAAAGGTTGAAAACTCTGCCTGGGATGCATAGGATTTTCCATCATCCTTATACTGTTCCAACTGACGGGCTTGAAGAGTCATTGTTACTTTTCCATTGGAATATCTGTTGAATGAGGCATTAGAAAAATAAAATTCTGGAACATCAGAGTCTGATTTTGCTTCCTCTCCGTAATTGAGGGAGCAGGAAAAAAAGAGAAGTGGAATTAAGGTAATAACTAAAATATGAACATTTTTAATTGAAGACATTTTAATAATTTTCCCATTAAGGTAATTTTTTGTCAATGTAATCAGATCATGGCACTGTAAACCTTCACCATGCCTGTGACTTTTTGAAGTTCAATATCTGCAACATGAATTAAAATGCTGGCTTTTGATTGAGGATATGTTTCTAACATTCTGTTAAAAAATCCATTTTAATTGCTTATTCATTGTTGGGGGGGTATAATAACTTTATGACTGATTTACTTACAGATGCTGAATTCGACTTATTTAGAAAGGTTATTTATGATAAGAGCGGTATTACTTTCTCTGCCACAAACCGCTCAATTCTTGATTCTCGTTTAAAGGAGAAACTCAGAGAAAAGGGTCTTGGTACGATTAAGGAATATTATGATCTCATTATGTCTAATGAAGGCGAAATGAATATCATGCTGGATTCCGTAACAACTAATCTGACAAGATTTTTCCGTAATCAGCCTCATTTTGATGCCCTTATCCACTATGTAATTCCTCATGTCATCGAAGAAAAACGCAAAAAAGGTGAAAGCACAATAAAAATCTGGAGTGCAGGTTGTTCTACTGGTGAAGAGCCTTATACAATTGCTATGATTCTTAAAGAAATTCTTCCTCCGGGAATGAATTTCCAGATTACAGCTTCAGATATTTCCCTTAAATCGCTTATGGTTGGACAGCAGGGATTTTATCCTGAATCAAGAATTCAGGGAATTCCGCCAAACTTCCTTTCAAAATATTTTACAAAAAATGAAAAGGGATATCAGGTTGTAAGTAACCTTATGTCTACTATTAAATTTGACTACCACAACCTTCGCAACGATTCCGGAATGCGTAATCTTGATATTGTTTTCTGTCGAAATGTACTGATTTACTTTGATGAGGCTGCACAGAAAAACTGTATTGATCGTTTCTGGGATGCAATGGGTAATAAATCATATCTTTTTATCGGTCATTCGGAATCTCTTTTTGGAATGGATACAAAATTTGAATTCCTTAAAACTGACTGGGCTTGTTTGTATCAGAAAAACTTGTAATGGAGTACTTCTATGAATGATATCTCTGTCTTAGTTTGTGATGATTCGTCTTTAATGAGAAATGTTATTTCAAGAGTAATTGATAATACTCCTGGAATGGCTGTTGTTGAAAAAGCGATAAATGGTCAGGATCTTATTAATAAGCTTCCTGATGCCAATCCTGATGTAATTATTCTTGATATCGAAATGCCTGTTATGACAGGAATAGAATATCTTCGCTATAGAAAATCAAACGGCGGAACTGTTCCTGTTATTATATTGTCTTCGATCGCAGAAAAAGGTGCTGCTGTTACAATGGAAGCCCTTGAACTTGGAGCCAGCGACTTTATTACAAAGCCTAATGGTTCAGTTTCAATGGACATAAATTCTGTTGCTGACAAACTTGTTGAGCTTATAGCTTCTTATGGTGGCTCATATGCCCGGAGAAAGGGCAAGCTCGTATACTCAAACGATTATTACGCAAAACTTTCATCTGAGAGGGCTATTGCTCGAAAGCTACAGGATGCTCTTGGTGTTAAGGCTGATGGTGTTCCTCCAAAGCCACGTGTAGTTCCATCAGAAGCTGATGTCAGCACTACATACAAGGCTCCTGCAACAATCAGTCCTGTCCGTTCTGCTGGAAAAATTGCTGTCATTGCCATTGGAATTTCTACAGGTGGTCCAAATGCATTGAGAGATGTTTTCCGGGGAATTGATCCTGAGCTTAAGCAGCCTGTTCTTGTTGTTCAACACATGCCTGCAGGATTCACAAGAGAATTTGCTGCCAGTCTAAATCGTATTTGTCCTTTAACTGTAACTGAAGCAAAGGACGGTGATGTTCTTGAATCGGGACATGTATATATTGCTCCTGGTGACTATCATATTTCTGTTGAGCAGAAAAATCTTGGTGAATATATAATTCGTACAATTCAGACTCCTGCCAGAAATGGGCACAGACCTTCAGCAGATGTTCTTTTTGAATCTATTGGAAAAGTGTTTGGAAACAGGGCACTGGGTGTCATTATGACAGGGATGGGTAAAGATGGAGCTGTTGAGCTTGCTGAGATGCGTAAGCAGGGGGCATGGACTTTAGGTCAGGATGAAAAATCATCAATTGTATATGGAATGCCTCGCGTCGCTTATGAACTTGGTGCTGTCCAGAAGCAGGTTAGTCTTGAAAAGATGGCTGAAGAAATAAGTCGTCTGGCTAAAGAAAACCGTTAATAAACTTTACTTATAAAACTTGAATTATTTCAGGCCGGGCAATTCTTAGAGCTGCCCGGCTTATTATTTTTACGAAACAGAACCCGATAGCCATAAAGCTGAGGGTAAGTATAAAAGTCCGGATTTCTGTAAGTTCAAAATTGAATGATGAGGATAAAAGATTTCTTAAAAAATACCCCATAAAAGCAGTGAGGATTGGAAAAAAAAGAGATATTAATCCTGTGATTTTTTTAGTGATACCAGAGTAGTCAATTTTTACAAAGGCACCTTTTTCCAGATTCCAATTACGTAAGTTTTTAACGGAAAATTGTTTTCCTGTCATGCCGCAGTTCCTAGGACAGTTCATGCAGGAAGGTGTAACAAGAAGACTTACGATTGCAGATGAATTATCTTTTGCGATGTCAGTTACTACAGCAAGTTTATGCATTACTGTCTGTCCTTTTTATTAATTTCATCTGTGTTACACAGCTTTCATAACCTGTCTTGTTTCCTAGTTCTTCATATGTATCACGCAAATTAAAAAGAGCATCATAGTAGTAAGGATTTATTGTAACTGCCAGTTCGAAACATTCCTGTGCCTTTACATAATTTGCTTCATTAAAATAAATAACACCTAGGGTATTCCAGAGATTACAGTCTTTGTTGTTCGCTTTTATACCGATGCGGCAATAATTCATGGCTGTAATAATATCACCATGGTTAAAATATATAAGGGCCAGTGTTCCAATGGTATCAGTATCTTCCTGATTGAGAGCCCAGGCCTGTTTAAGAGAATCAATGGCCATTGTGTAATTTCCGGCATCTCTATATGTAACCCCCAGATTGAACCAAAGAAGATAATTGTCATTTTCAATCTGGATTGCTTCCTGGAGGCAAAGAATTGCGTCAGAGAAGTTTCCTTTTGAGGCTAAATCTATTGCCTGTGCATTCAGTCTTGAAGCAGTTTGTACCATTGTTGTCCTATTTGTTCAGCATTGTATTGAAAAGATCAATTATGAGTGTGCCGGCTTCTGTATTTTTGTTGTATAGGGAAGAAAGCTGGAGGCATTTCTCTTTTACAAGCTGAATTCCCTGTTTGCTGGCTGTTTCAACTGCACCTGATGATGAGATGAGCCTGATTGCTTCTTCTACGGCTGGTGAATCGATCCCCTCGATTTTTGCCTGATGAAAAAGATCTGCAAGTTTCTCTCTGTCTTCGGGACAATTTTTAAGATGAATCAGGACAGGGAGAGATTTTTTTCCTTCTACGATATCATCTCCCCTTTTTTTACCTGGATTTCCAGTAGTAAGGTTTGTTACATCATCAATAATCTGGAATCCGACACCTATGTCCTGGGCAATCTGGCCGGACTTTAGAATTTCCTGATCAGAACCGCCTCCTGAGAGGATGCCGGTTTTTACGGCGAGTCGTGCCAGTGTTCCAGTTTTGTTTCTTACCATTGCTGTGTATTCTTCAATAGTTGGAATCAGGGATTTGTTTCTGTGCCACTTAATGTCCATAGCCTGACCAAGATGTAAAAGACGTAATTCTGTCATAAACAGATTGTAGAGTTTAAGTTTTGTAGCATCATCAATGGCCGCTGTGTTAATGGCTGCTGCACCTTCGAAATAAAGCCAGGAGCCTGCATTGATTGCAACGTCCATGCCAAATGTGATGTGGGCACAAGGTTTTCCTCGTCGTGTATCTGCACCATCTTCTATGTCATCGTGAATAAGGCTTGCTGTGTGAGCAAATTCTACCAGAGGGGTAAGAGAATATGAAAGATTTTCCGGGAGTTTTACAGTTTCTGCACCTGCCTGATGTACCATCTCTGAACAAAGAACTAAAAGAAGAGGCCGCCATCTTTTTCCTCCAAGAGAAATCAAGTGACTGCAAGGTTCTGTAAGTTGCGAAATGTGGTTTTGATTTATGCAGGGATCGATTATACCAAAAGTGTTTTCCTGCCATTGGCTGTTTGTTGTTTGCGGTAATGCCTCGTTTAGGATGGATTCAATTTTTTCAAGGCGAATTCGAAATTCATTGTTCATATCGACAATAATTATAAATAATTTCCTTTGTAATGACAAACTTTATATACAAAATATTAAAAATCTGATTAAATTTTACCGATTAAATATTATGGCATCGAATAGTTACGAAAAACCCGATTACTGGTCGCAGAAAGCTTTTTCTGAAGGCTATCCTGCAAGGTCAGTATATAAGTTGAAAGAAATTGATGAAAAGTTCGGTATGATTAAAAAGAATTATACAGTCCTTGATCTGGGAGCTGCTCCTGGAAGCTGGACAACTTTTCTTTTAAGGTCGATGGATGGCACTGGTAAAGTAGTTTCCTGTGATCTTAATTCTCTTTCTAAGGACGTAAAAGGGGATAACCTTGTGTTTATTCAGGGTGATTTAACTGATAACGCTATTAGGGAACGCATCAAGACTGAAGGACCGTTTGACCTTGTTGTTTGCGATGCAGCACCTAAAACAACTGGTAACAGAATAGTTGATACTGCGGGTTCTCAGTTTCTCGTAAAAATGGCCATCTATTATGCCCAGACAATGCTTCGTCAGGGAGGAAACTTCTGCGTAAAGGTTTTTCAGAATGGAGATCAGCAGCAGCTTCTAAAAATGATGAGGGAAACTTTTACTACAGCAAAAGGATTTAAGCCTGTTGCATGTCGTGCAGAAAGTTTTGAAACATATTTAATCGGTATTAAAAAAAAGTAGACAAGGATAAAAAATGGATTTTAATGTAATTAAAAATATAATTCTGCGACTTTACCGTATGTATGGTAAGAAAATCGTTAACATAAAGACCGCTGAATATGTATCCATTTCGATGGCAGTGTGCTCAGTAGTTGTAGTGTTTTCTCTTATCTTTAATTCATCTCCAAAAGTTGAAAATGGACAGGGGGGACTTGATACTCATACAATTCCAGCTGTAACAGAAAAGGACATAGCTGCTGCAGAAACACCTTCCGGATACGATGGTATTTCAGAAATTTCATATCAATCTTACAGAGTAAGAAAAGGCGATATGATTGGTATAATTGCTGAACAGTTTGGCGTTACAGAAGATACACTTATTTCTGTAAACAATATTCGTGCAACAAGACTTCTTCAGATAGGTACATATCTTAAAATCCCTTCTATTCCAGGCATCCTTTACACAGTTCGTCAGGACGGTGAAACTGTAGAAAAAATTGCAGAAAAATACAAAATTGACAGTGCAAAAATTATGACAGTAAATAAACTGACAGAAAAAGATACGCTTTCTGCAGGTAATATGCTGTATCTTCCTGAAGCAAAACTTGACTGGGTTACCCGGCAGGAAATTAATGGAGACCTGTTCAAAAAACCAATTCATGCCCGCTGGTATCTGACATCAAGATTTGGATGGCGACAATCACCTTTTACTGGCGCTCGTTCTTATCATAGTGGCATTGATATGGCTTGTTCTCAGGGTACAAAAATCTTTGCAGCTATGCCTGGTGTTGTAAGCTCAACTGGATTTAACAATACTTATGGAAACTTTGTGATTATCAGTCACCACTCAGGTTATAAGACGCTTTATGCTCACATGAGTGCTATTGTGGCTGTAAAGGGGCAGGCTGTTTCCCAGGATACAGTAATTGGTCGTGTTGGAAGTACAGGCCTTAGTACAGGGCCACATCTACATTTTATGGTTTTAAAAAATGGTAAACAGGTAAATCCTGCAAACTTATGGAACTAAAAAAAAAGCTGTCCGGGAGGCATTTCTAGCAATTCCTGGACAGCTTTTTTTTGCGCTTTAGTGAGTTTTTGCCGGATATCTGTTATTTTCTTTATAAAAACTGATAGTCGTAAAAGTATAGGGTTTCAATTTTTTGAAGTACGAGAATACTGTTTATTTCTTCCAGAAGTTCAACTTTTACGTTGTCTTCTCCTTTTTTTGTAAGTTGGAGAATTGTATAGCATGAAAAGTAATTGATGATAATCTCTTTAATTTTTCCTGTTTTTGAATCAAGTTCTTCATAGAAGGCCTTATCATCAGCAGGATATTCCAGTACTGGTGTAACAATGACAAGTGTCTGCTGATAAGTTTTATCTGTTGCAGGATCGATTCTCATCTGGCCGAGTTTTGTAAAGGCTGACTTCTTTTTAGCTATAAAGGGTGCAGTGTTTTCCTGTGTAAGAGCCGTTTTATCTGATTTTTTTTTGCCGGCTGTAAAGTAAAAAACACCTGTGAGAAAAATAATTAATATAAAAATTCCAGCTGCTGTACAGGTTAGAAATCTGTTTAAGTTCATTATGGTCAGTCTACCAAATACTCTGATAGCAGTACAAGGAGTTTCTTTGATGAAGAATCCTCATTACTTCCAATTCTTGCCCTGACATGGATTCCGTCATCCAGCCATTGTTCATCAAGAAGTACACCGTCTCTTCGTATCTGTTGCAGGATTTCTCCTTTATTAACAGGAAGTAGAAGATTTTTTACAGATCCCAGAAGATTGTCACAAATTGCTTCTGTCAGTTTGTCAAATCCAGTTTTATTTCGGGCACTGATTTTTATTGCGTCAGGAAATTCCCATTCCAGTTTAAAACTCTGGGGAGAGTCTGCATCCAAAACATCTGTTTTATTGAGAACTATCAGACGTTTTGCATGAGATGTTCCAGTTTCTTCAAGAACTTTAATAACAGTTTCATATTGATAAAAAACATCAGGATCGCTGGAATCGAGGACAATAAGCTGAAGGTCCGCATTTTGAGATTCTTCCAGTGTGGATTTAAAAGCATTTACAAGAGAATGGGGGAGATTTGAAATAAAACCAACAGTATCTGTAAGAAGAATGGATCCACCTTCTTTTAAGTTTAATCTTCTTGTGGTTGGGTCCAGTGTTGCAAAAAGCTTATCTTCAACAAAAACCTCTGAGCCGGTTAAGGCATTCAGGAGTGTTGATTTTCCTGCATTTGTATAACCGACTATGGCACAGCCTGGACAAGGAGTCTTTTTTCGTCTTTTTTGCTGAGTAACACGTTCTTTTACAACCTGAGACAATTCATTTTTAAGGATGGCAATTCTTTCCCGTACCTGGCGCTGATCAAGCTCCAGCTGAGTTTCTCCGCTTCCTTTTGAACCATAATTACCACCGCGTTGTCTGGCCATGTCCCCGTACATGTGGGCAAGCCGTGGCAGGGAATATTCAAGACGAGCCAGTTGAACCTGAAGTACGGCTTCTTTTGTCCGTGCCCTGCTGGCAAAAATGCGTAATATTACTTCCTGCCTGTCAAAAACTGCCAGTTTTGAAAGACGTTCCCAGTTGCGTTGTTTTCTTGGTTCAAGAATGTAGTCAAAAATAATTGCATCGGCGTTCAATTCTGAGGCAAGAGATGATAATTCCTGTGCTTTACCGGACCCAATGCCGTAAGCTGGAGAAGGGACTATTCTATTCAGGTTGATGCTTCTTACAACTTCTATTCCTAAAGTTTCGCAAAGCCCTTCCAGCTCTGAAAGAGAAACATCAGGAGCACCAATCAATAATGCTTTAATTTTCTGGTTTTGTTCTTCTTCGATTTCTATCATTTAATAATGGAATTATAAAATATTTTATAAAAACAGTGAATTGTAGAAGAAGAAATGCCGATATTCAAATAAGATAAATTTATCAGCAGAGGTCAAATTGACATCAAGTCAGAGATTCTCTGTAAGCCTTTTAGTTTCCGTAATCTGCTTCGCGTTTTTTTCAGTGTTTGCACTGTCAGGGCGTTTTGGATATCTTGAAGCAAAGTTTTACCAGCCGGCGGTCAGAAGACCCATTGAAAGGAAAATTAATGAGCTTGCAGACGAGAAAAAACAATATAATCAGATTCTCACGGAAAAATTCGCGGCTTTTGCTGCCGACAAAGATGTTGCCACATTTACCAGGAAAAATTTAAATGACGACGCAGTTACTAAAAACAGGCAGTTCATTAATGCCCGACTTATTTCAACTTCACCGTTTTTGAATGGTATTCGTATTATTGATTCCAATGGGAAAAATATTTACTTTAGTACCTTCGAAGTTGATCTTAAAAGAGAACGGGACAAACTTATTAATTATGAAGATTATGACAAAATTGTGTCTCAGGCAGATGAACTTCCTTTTAAGCAGATAAAATGTCCTGCAGATAAAAAGTACTCGATTTATCAGGATGCATCAAAAGGTCGAACAATTTATTCCCTTCCGTTTATTGGAATGGACAACGACGGAAATTTGACCAGAAATTGTGTAATTGTATTTTATTGTGATCCATCAGACTTCTCACGATACCTTTATTCAAAAAATTTAATTACCCTCAACGAAAAAGAATCCCTTGAATTTACATCCCTGCAAGGTGGTCGTACAGGAGGTTATGTATTCGGACTTCCATACAGAAACCTGGATTTGTCTTCTTATGGTATGGAAGCTGTTCGTAAAGGTGTTAAAGAAAAGATTGAGGCAGGCAGTCAGTTAAAAGGAAATATTGTTAGTGAAGATAAAATTCTTCTTAAAGGAAGCTATAAAGTTGTAGATAAAGTTACAACGGAAGCAGAAAGTATATTACCGGAAGAATCTGGAATTATTTCAACAGAAGAAAAAAAAGATGATAATCAGATTTTGACTTCAAGTTATGAGTGGGTTCTTTTTACAAAGTGGATTGATGAAAGTGAGGGTGAAAGCTCATTTATCAGCATTTTGTACAGTTCTGAAGTTTTTGAAATAAATAATTCGCTTCGTTTACTTCTTCTTGTACTTTTGTTTATTACATTGTTCCTGATTATTTTCCTTATATTCAATTTGCGTCACGATGACATGGTAGTTATCAAGGATAGAATCAAGCGTTTCCAGCTGGCCTTTATTACAGAATATATAAATGGCCCTGATGGCAGTGTTAAGCAGCTTCCTTCTGATATTCTTTCACGCAAAGAAGAATTGAGTAATGAGATTAGAAAGAGTCTTGGTCGTCGTGGCAAAAAACATAGTAAAGAAGTAGATGAGCTTCTTGAAAAAAACTGGTCTGAAATACTGGGCACTCTTGGAGTAGTCAAAAATCCTGTTTTGACTGGTGCTAAGGCTGCAATTGATAGTGAAGAACTTAAGGCAGTTCTTGAAGATATTTTAGGAAATGGAAAACTCAAAATTCAAGCTGCATCTGTTGAAACTGTAACAGCAAAACCTGAGACCCATAACTCTGATAAAAATCAAAAGCCTGTACATGAACAAAGAATTGCTGTTGTAGAAGAGCTCGACGAAGTTGAAGAAGCAGAAGCAGTAGAAGAACTCGATGAAGTTGAAGAAGCAGAAGCCGTAGAAGAGTTCGACGAAGTTGAAGAAGTTGAAGAAGCAGAAGCCGTAGAAGAACTCGACGAAGTTGAAGAAGCAGAAGCCGTAGAAGAACTCGACGAAGTTGAAGAAGCGGAAGCCGTAGAAGAGCTCGACGAAGTTGAAGAAGTTGAAGCAGTAGAAGAACTCGACGAAGTTGAAGAAGCGGAAGCCGTACAAGAACTCGACGAAGTTGAAGAAGTTGAAGCCGTAGAAGAACTCGACGAAGTTGAAGAAGCAGAAGCCGTAGAAGAACTCGACGAAGTTGAAGAAGCAGAAGCCGTAGAAGAACTCGATGAAGTTGAAGAAGATGAAGCAGTAGAAGGGCT
>JAZQNJ010000070.1:0-2651 GCA_045627285.1 Treponema sp.
AAGACCTTTTTTACAAAGACTAGTTAAAACTTCCCGAACATTCTGGCGGGAGCAGCCCATTACTTGAGCTAACTGATTTGCAGTGGGCGCCTCGCCTGGGAAAAGATTCATGCAGGCTATAAGAAAAAACTGTTTGCAGGTGATTTCATCATAAAAAGAATCCCCTGTTGCCTGAAGCCGATTCATAAAAGCAAAAAGCAGCCCGAATAAACCATATTGCGGAGGCATGATATTTAATACTTCATTATTTGATATAACCACATTATGCAATATATTGCATAATTTACACCAAGTCAAGCAGAAGCCATTCATTCAATATACGAAAAAGGAATTAATGTAGAAGATCCTTTAGAACAAATTGCCTAATCGGAAATGGAACTAAGTATTTTTCTATTACCACTCTTATCCCGCTAAATTCCTGTTTGCATAAATAATTAAACATTACAAAATCAATTTTAATAATTTAATAATGGGGCGTTACGGGGTGTCCCCGTTAGAAGGGGTAGCGGAAAACGTAAGCAGCTTGCTGTGTCGTTTGCAGCGAGGGGAAGACTTTCCCCTACGATAAACAACTCTCTCCTCGGGAATATGTTAATTAACAAAATTTAATTGCAGTTCCATAGGCAATCACTTCGGCAGCACCTTGCATCACTGCAGATGAACCATAATGAACGCCAATAACTGCATCAGCACCAAGGGCTTCTGCTTCGTCAACCATTCGTTTTGTGGCAATTTGGCGGGCTTCATTAAGCATTTCTGTGTAACCGGCAATTTCACCACCAACCATAGTTTTTAATCCAGCCATTATATCTCGGCCAACATTTTTTGACTGAACAATAGTTCCCTTTACAATTCCAAGAACTTCAAATTCTTTTCCTGGATAATTTTCAATACTTACGAGCTTCATATTCTTCTCCTTTATTTATTTCTTTTAATCTTTGTCTCAATACTGTAATAATTCCACCAATTAGAAGAAAAGTAATAACCATAACGATTATGCATACTACTTTTTCAGATGGGGACTTTCTCATTTGAATTATAAGCGGAATATCTACTGCCACTTGTATTAAACAGAAAACGACAGCGGCAATAATAGAACCTGCTTTTTTCTTCCTATTAATGTCCCGTTTTTCTATATCAACAAATTTTGTTCCATTAGTTTCCATTTTGTACATTTCCGAAAGAAAAGTTTCAGCATCAAGTTGATTTAAATCAGAAATTTCATCCTTCAGTTTGCTGCAAAACTCCACCATAATCTGGGCATCCTTTTGTTTTTGCTCCAGTGCCCGAATCTGACGGTTCATAGTTTCATTGAAGTGTGATTTTCCCTGCTGCAAAAGTCTGATTTCTTCAATTGGAACATCCAGTTTTCGAAGCAGTTTAATTTTCTGAAGCTGGCGTACATCTTTTAAGGAATATTCTCTGTATCCATTTTCAGGATTTCGTTCCGGATTCACTAAACCTTCATCCTCATAAAAACGGATATTTTTCTTTGTGATGCCAACCAGCTCTTCAACCTGATAAATCTTCATTTAATTCTTAACCTCTTATTTCCTTCTTCCATATCTTAACTGCCAACAAAATTGTAAGTGCTGAATAAATGTAAAGCAAAAGTTCAATCAACAAAATTGGAAGCCCCATAGAATTTCCAAATGCGGCAACCATGTCTAATAAAGCATGCAGAACAATTGCAACAGGATACAAAAACATGCGCTTAGGATTTTTAACTGCAAACCACACTAAAACTGAGGCAGACATATGAAATGCAACAGCTGCAAATCTTTCCAGAATTGAAACAAGGAACGTTGCTGGATTTGTTGTGCATAAAGTCTGCAAGGTCTGATTGATTGCAGCCACAGTTGCTTCATCTGCCTTTGCAAACAAAAGCTGTGTGTTACCTGTATTAATCATAATACCCAAAACCAGATTTGTAATCATAGAAATTACAAGAATATAAAATACTTCAAATCCGCCGTGACCAGCACCATAAGAAAGAGCAGTTTTATTATCATCTGATTTTTTATAAAGAAATTTGTAGGCAACAAAACGGCCGGTCTCTTCAAAAAGTCCTGCCATAAGTCCGCCGTACAAAGCGTAGAAAAGAGGTTTAGCCATAAGAGCCTGGGCTCGGCCCCCACCAAGAACAACAGCGTGAACTGCACCTTCAAGAACTATTGCCGCCAGAAAGAATGTGGCACAACCAACAAAAAATGGTAATTTCTTGCATCCATGTTTTTTTACTAGAACGACAAGAAGTGTGAGCGGAATGGCAATTCCGAACAGAAGTGCCAGAGTCATTGTTACAAAGCTTAATGCCGGTACTGTTTGTGGTATCATAATTTCTCCTCAACCTCTTTTCCGAGGTTTATGCTTCAATCTTAAAGGTTCTAGTTAGTGGAAGGTCAAGAAAAAAATGAAAAAAATTACATCAGTTATACAGCGAATCAAAATGTCACCCAAGGAGTCCTTAAAAATAAATGCAATAAAAAGATTAAAGCCAATCCAGCATAAACCAATTGCAAGAACGCAGACTTTTGCACACATTTTTATGGATTTCTTTTCATCAACCAATGGTTTTAATAAATAAAAACAGAATCCTAAAGCGACTCCAAAAATTATGGTCCAGACGTAAGTTGGAAGTGGATATGTTT
>JAZQNJ010000071.1:0-51853 GCA_045627285.1 Treponema sp.
TCCAACGATTGTATTCTGATTAACAAAAAAAATGAAATTATTGATTTTATATTCTTTGTAGTAATACAAAATCAAAGCAGCCATAACAAGAGTTTTTCCTGAACCTGTTGCCATATTGAACATCAGGTGATTTTGAGGAAGGACTTCACCACTCTGGATTTTTGTTTTTCTGCCGTTTTCATTTATGAGAAAATTTTCAAGAGCTGTTTTCTGCCATTCATAAAGCGGAAATTTCAGATTTTCAATAATGTATTCTGGAATCTTTGGACTGCCACCAAATTTCTTAAAAGATTCTATCTCGTTGAAAAGCATCACTGACCGTCCTTAGAAATCTGATAGAAATCTTCTGTAGCTTTGATGTCGTTTTCAAAAAGCCCCGAATCTTTGTCGTTTCTGTCGTCACAATTTACATAAAGCTGATTCAAGTCCAGCATCCGCATAAAAATTTCTTTCTGCCGTTCAAGTGAAAGTTTTTTGAAATTATCTTCTTTGCAGATTGTATTTATAAATTCATTTACACGAACATTGTAATGAAGGAAGTATTTTGTTGAGAGATTTTCAAAAATTGAAATAAGTTCCTCGTAGTTTTTGCAGGCTGAAATAAGACGCATAGCCTTTTCGTTTTTTTCTGCAAGTTCAAGATATACAAAAGAACCACCACCCTGCCAGTTATTTTTTTTAGAAATACCGCTTTGTTCACCTTCAATAACTTTCATAAGTCTACGATTAGTTATATCAATATGCTCTGTTAATTGTTCAAATAAAATAAATTGTCTATTTAATTTATGAGATACAGCACCTGTTGTTCCTGTACCTGAAAACATATCCAATACAATTTCATTTTCAACAGTATGAGCTTTTATAATTCGTTCTATTAATTTTTCACTTTTTTGCCCCTTAACTTCATCTTCTTTATTGAGCAATTTTGAGACAGTTTCTCCAGAAAATGAAACTATAGCAATACTATTCAAATCATCATATTCATTTCCGTTCCAAACATCTTCGATTGGATATTGTTGAGCTTCTGAAACTGCTATTTTCTTAAAATCTTCCCTTGGAATATAGAATTTATGAAACTCTAAGCAATTCTTATTCTTCGAATAAAAAAGAATAGAATCATGATTTCTAATCCAATTATTATCAATTGTTTTATAACCAGATAACCAACCAATTCGCCATATAATTTCTCTCTGAAAATTATCATCACCAAAAACAGCGTCCATCAAAACCTTTAAATAATGCACTTCATGATAATCAACTTGAACATAAATGGCCCCATCATCTCTTAACAAATCCCGTGCAACTTCCAGCCTGTTCTTCATAAAAGTAAGCCAAGATGAATGATTAAAATTGTCATTGTACTTAAAATCATCGCTTCCAGTATTGTAGGGCGGGTCGATATAGATCAGTTTCACCTTCCCCTCAAATTCCTTTTTCAAAGAATGAAGTGCAAGAAGGTTGTTTCCTTTTATAACAAGATTGTCTGTGATTGTATCTTCGCTTAAACCGCGCTTTCTGTTCAGTTCTGCATTGCGTTCAAATTTTGTGCAAGTTTCTTCGCCGTCTTTTGTAAACTTCTTTACATTGCAAAACGCTTTTGGAGAAAACAGGCTGTCAATTTCATCTTTTGCCAGAGTTTCATTAAAGAAAACTTCTCGGCGCTTATCCGTTTTTTCTACATAATCGCCAGTTTTTTCATCATAAGAAAAATAAACATCAAGACCGTCTTCTTTTCGTTGTCCACCTTCAAGAACACAATCCTTAAACGGAAAATTAAGCACAACTTCGCTTCTGTCTGTCAAAGCAGAGTCGCCCGCATACAAACCAATTTTTTTCCCAAGAAACTGAGAATAAGAATTATTACTGGAAGAATAATCAAGAAATTCCTTAAACTCTTTTGTCTTAAAAACGAATGAATCCAGAATCGGAGTAAAAAATGCGGATTTTATTTTTTCGTCTTTCAATAAAGGCTCAAGAAGTTTTACATCTCCGTTTTCTGCCATTTCTTTAATTTTGTTATAGCGAAGTTCTTTTTCTTCTGTTACGAAATCGGGAATTGATTTCAAAAGATTTTCAATATCAAGATACAGTGTGTTAGTTTGTACTGACATGTTTCGCCTCCATTTTTAGCATTTACTAAATGTCAAATTTACCCCGACAACCACTAAATGTCAAATTTAACAAAACAACCTATACAAATATCTACTATTATATTATACTGTAATTGGGTTTGCCTTGAACGGCGGCGGTCTCCCGGACTTAACAATCTGGAAACAGGTTGATTTTTAGAATGGGAGGTATGGCTATGACTTTTGAGCTTTTAATTGGTTTAGTGACTTGTGTTGCGACCGTAATTGCCACTGTAATAGCAGCTCTCTCTTATTTTCACAATAAAGACGAGTAAAAAAAATGCCGCCCAGTCTAGCACACTGAAGCGGCTGCGTCCCTCGGGACAAAACGTATAGTGGAGACTGCCCATGTTCAGGGCAAGCCCATACTCATTTAATTTAACAATATTCTGATCGGATTTTCAAGTATTCTTTTTAATTAACACTTACTGCTTGTCATATACTCAGCAAAAAAGTCCTAACCTTATCTGACATTTACAAAAGGTCAGGACTTATGTACAAAAATAAACTTGTAATCGAAGAAAAACCCCGTAACAACATTGCCGGATTTACTGTTGCCCGCCTTCGAAAAGATCGTAACTGGTCTCAAAATGACCTTGCAGTCCAGCTTCAGAACATTGGTCACGACATTCACAAAAACGGTGTTCAGCAGATGGAGTCAGGTGCGAGATTTATTACTGACATTGAACTTTTGGCTCTGGCTCAGGTTTTTAATGTTGAAATTTCTCAGCTTCTGACTCTTCCTGAAAACACAAGTTTTTCTTCCCGGTCCAACCACACATCCCGTTCTTAAACCAGTCTTTTCGCCCGGTCTCCCACACGTTAGAGATTACTGCCGGCAAGTTCCGAATACTCTCCGTACAGCTGTTCGCCCTCTGCACGTGTAAGCTCATATCCATGCTTTTCTTCGAGAGAACTGTCGTATTTTATAAGGCTGCCGTCTTCTTTTTTAACTTTTAAATTATATTGCCGCCATCCGGTTGACTGACTGCCTTTTGTCGGCCACACCTCTCTTGTGCCGCCTTCGTCTGTCCACAAACACGGTGCATAGTTTTCGTCCATGGTGCAGCACAAAAGTGCAATTGAGTCCCATCGGTCTACACTGTCAGCCCTGCCGGTTCCCTGGCTTCGGCCAATATAAATGCTGCCGCCTTCAGGGCGTTTGTCTGCCGTAAATTCACAATCAATAAAAATAAACCCTGGCATTCCGTTCAATGCACGGCTCTGAAGCACGTAAGCATCTCTTGGACCACCCCGGTTGTCTTCTCTTGTGTGAATGTGACACTGCTCAAAAACACTTGTCTTGCAGTAACCCCAGATATAGTCCACATCTCCGGTAACATAGCACCGTTCAAAACGACTGTTTCCCTTTACATGGATTGTATCCTGACGGCTTATAAATCTCATATTCTGGCAGTAAAGAAAACCGTTCTGATTATGAAAGCACAGTGCCTCTGCCTGGTTTCCAAGAGCAGCATCATCTGCAGATTTTACATGGGTATTTTCTATAGTAAAACCTTTCAGCGTAACCTTTGTGGCTCCCTGTCCGATTACAAAAACAGCACGATTTTCTGTATCTTTATGAAAGGCCTCACAGTTTTCTGCAGCAATCACGACTTCTTCAGGTTTAAGCCCAGCTGAAGCCTCCATATAAAGAGGATTAGCCATATTCCAGCTGAGAATTTCACGATACACACCTGCTGTAAGCACAAGATGGACGGGTGTATCAAATTCAATGCTTCCTGAACGGACCATATCATTAATTTTCTTAAAAGTCTGGGTAATAATTCCAGGTTCTGTCGGTGAAATTTTGAGCTCAATCATTGTTTCTCCCTGCAGTTTTCTGCCTCGGTTCTATTGCCTCTGGTCCGGCCTTTCACCCTTCACTAGCGTTCATTGCCTGCGGCAACTTCGGGGTTCCAGTCCGGGCTAAGATTACTTTTGTCCGTATTTTTCCAGGAATTTTCGGACTTCACTGTTATATTTTTCTTCATCCCACAAATAACTGATGGCATGAGGACAGCCTTCAAAAAGCACCACATTTGTCAGTTCAGGATTTTTAAACTTATACTGCAAAAAATTCTGCATGGTCATTTCATAAGGAACTGTGTGGTCATCAGTACCTGTAATAAAAAGAAACGGTTTGTTACAGACTTTGAGGGCTGCATAAGTTGAATATCCTTCAACCGGAAAATCCGCCAGCAGTTTCCCATAAAAATTGATTGAAAAAAGAAACAGTTTCGCCACCCCTGAAGGAAGCTTCATTTCTTTTGTCATTGTCCAGTAAAGCACTTCGTATGGTGATGTAAATCCGCAATCAGCAATAAATCCTTTTACATTACCAGGAAGATCAAACCCGCTGGTCATAGTAATTGTAGCACAGCCCATGCTGATTCCACCAACAAATAAATCCTTTTCTTCGCCATACATCTCATTGATCTTCAGTATCCAGTCCCGGCAGTCATACCGTTCCTGAATTCCAAAAGTAATCCATCTTCCCTGGCTCTCGCCATGTGCTCTCTGATATGGCATAACAACATTATAATTCAAGCCCCGGAAATATTTTGCCAGTGTAGCAAATTCCCGCACAGGTCCGGAATGAAATCCATGCATCAAAAGGACTGTACCCTTACTGTCTTTACCTGCATCAAGAACAAAGGCTTTAAGCTTAAGACCGTCATGGGAAGTAATTTCTATCAAAGGATAATTCTGTTCATTGAACCATTGTGCATCAGTCAGATGTTTCTGATACCGTTCTTCGCCTGCATAAAATTCAATTTCGCTTTCTACAGTCCGTTCCCGTGATGCTCTTGAAAAATTCGGAACGAAAACAAAATTGTAAACACAGATGTTATAAACCAGAATAAGACCAAGGACAGCAGCGGAATATATTCCAGTCCATTTAAGATAAGCTTTTGTATTTTTAGTCATACTTTATTTATAAAAGATTTTTTCCAAAATTTCAAAAAAAAAGACGCAGAAAAATCTGCGCCTTATGTTCAATAACTACAAATTACATTTTAACTGGAAGTTTTCCAGCACCGGCTCCAGCCATAACTGAGTTTCTTACAGTCTTAGCAGGCTCTGCCTTGTATTTGTAGTAGTCAGATGGTTTCCATTCCGGAGTTTTAGTCAGATTGTCAGTCTTAATGTTAAGACTGCCTGTATCGTACATTGTACCATTTGTATTTGGTGTTACAGATCGTGCAGCTTCTTCAAAGCAGTTGTTTTCGCTGTAGATGCGGCAGTCCTTGCGGCGGTCAATTCCAGTTCCTGTCTGATTTGTGTACAGGTTGTTGTAAATATGAATTGTGGCAAAACGAACGAATGGAAGACGCTGTTTGCAGCTGTCATACCAGTTGTGATGCAGCGTAATTGTCTGGTGATTTTTATCTTCTGTCTTTTTGTCACTGTTACCAATAAGCATTGTTTTGTCGTGGTTACGGAGAATACACCAGCTTACAGTTACAAAGTCGTTAGTGTTTGTAATGTCCAGAAGTCCGTCGTAAACCTGCCATTTAACATCGCGGCGGTCTTTTGTTTCATACTTGTCTTTTTCAATCTGTTCACGGCTGTATGTTGAAAAAATAGTACAGTGGTCAATCCAGATGTATTTTGATTTCTGAATTGAAATACAGTCAAACAAAGCATTAAGCCCGTCAGAATCCTCAATTGCAGGGAATGGATTGTAACAGTCACTGATTGTAAGGTTACGAATAACAATGTTCTTGTTACCTTTAATATTCCAGCTGCCCCCACGGATTCCAGAATTTTCATCAAGTCCAATAATTGTAGTGTTGTCTTTAAGATTTAAAGTAATAAGCTCACGCCACTTGTTGTTAAGCTCATTGCGAAGATCACCTACAGGACCATACTGATCCTCTGTGTAATTGAAAGTTTTTGTGTACTTAATCTTCCAGTCCTTGTAGTTCTCTGCAGGAAGAACTGAACCAGCAGTGTTTTCTTTTACAAATGCATCAAGTCCAGATGTTGTTCCATCTACAGTTGAAGGAATAAGAGTACCGCTTCCAGTATCTGTAATGTCGATAATTCCTTTTACGTAAATAATGCGACTTCTTCCTTTTGTAAGGGCGGCTTTAAGTTCATCTCTTGTAGAAACTGTAATAACGTTCTGTGCACCTGCACCACCAGCAGTTCCTTTTGCAGCATCTGGTGCAGCATTTGCACCACCTGCCAGATCTTTGCTTCCAGTGTATGAAGCCCATCCTTCCGGTACATCGTCAGCACTAATAAAGCCTGATGCTTTTGCAGCTCCGCCATCATTTGATGAACCGCAGGCTGTAAATACAGCAGCACAAGTAATGGCAGCAATAATTAAAAATGTCTTTTTCATAAAAATTCTCCTGTCATACAGAAAACCCGCACAAAAAAAGGCGGTATGGTCAAATTATAGTTACCACACCGCCTTTATTCCATAATAAAAACAATGATTTATCTATAAAATATGATACAGACTTTCCTAGTCCAGCTGGTATGTTTCTCCATATTTTACGATTTCTACATTTTTGTAACCGTGTTTATCCAGATATTCCTTAAAATACTCCTGGGCTTCTTTTTCACCATGAACCATAAAGATTTTTTTAAGGCGGCTTGTATCAATTGAATCCAGCCACTTTACGCTTTCTTCATAGTCAGCATGGGCAGAAAAGGCGTTGATTGTTTCGATATGGGCATTAACGGTGTACCACTGGTCCATAATCTTTACTTCCTTTTCGCCGTCCCTGATTCGTCTTCCCAGAGTATTTTCTGCCATGTAACCTACAATAAGAACAGTGTTCTTTGGATCACTAATATTGTTTGCCAGGTGATGAACTACGCGGCCTGCTTCACACATACCATCAGCAGAAATAATAATCATAGGACCTTTTTTATCGTTTAAGGCTTTTGATTCATCTACACTTGTTACAAAGCTCAGTGCCCCAAAACCAAAAGGATTTTTGTGATGATCAAGGAACGCATTCTGAACATCATGGCTGTAACATTCAGGGTGTACCTGGAAAATACTTGTAGCATTAACAGCCATAGGACTGTCTACATAAATCGGAATCTGAGGAATTTTTTTCTGATCTACAAGAAGGTGCAGATAGTAAACAATTTCCTGTGTGCGTTCAATGGCGAAGCTTGGAATGATGATTTTACCCTTGCGGTCAATAGCCCTCCGCACAACCTTTCGAAGCTCTTCCATGGCAATGTCAGAACCTTCGTGCTTTCTGTTACCGTATGTACTTTCCATAAAAATGTAGTCTGGAGCTGGTACATTTGTAGACGGATCCCTGATAATAGGCTTTGTTGTACGTCCCAGGTCCCCTGTATAAAGAATACGGATTTCATCCTGCCCTTCACGGCGGTCAGTTCCGCTGCGTCGCTCCGGACCATCATACTCAGCCTGTTCTTCAGCTGTTGCCTTTCTTCTGTCATTCCGAAGCCGGCGTTCCTCAATAAGACCTTTTTCAGCGGCAATTTTCTTTTCAGCAGCTGAATTCTTCCAGCCAAAAAGCCTGTTCCAGAAACTGATATTTTCGGAATCCTTCAGGTCCTTGGATTTACCACGTTGCCCGGTGATTGTTACATAAGCAAATGCCGATCCAAGGATATGCCCTGCATCAAAAAACTCCAGCTGAACATCCGGAGCAATGTACATCTTACGATTGTAAGATAATGTCACAAACTGATTCTCTGCCTTGATGCAGTCTTTTTCTGAAAAGAGAGGACTCCAGTTAAATTTTTCACCTTTTTTCTGAGCCTGCTTGCGAAGATATTCGGCATCACGGCTTTGAATACGGGCAGAATCCATCATAACAAGATCTGCCAGATCTCGTGTGGCCGGTGTGGCATAAATATTTCCGTCAAACCCTTTTTTTGCAAGGAGAGGAAGAAGACCACAGTGATCGTAATGAGCATGGGTTAGGATTACAGTTTCAATCCTGTCCACCGGAATCTCAAAATTGCGGTTTTTTTCATCTGCTACAGCACGTTTACCCTGAAAAGCTCCGCAGTCAATCATAAAAGCACGGCCGTCAACTTCAAAAATATGTTTTGAACCAGTAACTTCCTGAGCGGCCCCAAGAGAATAACATTCTACAGACATAAAAAACACCTCCGTTTAAAGATAATTTTACCCTTTAAAAGTCATTTGCAAATAATTAATTTACTGTTATATAATAGTCGAATGTATACTCGACAAATACTGGAACCACCATCTTCTCTCATAAAAAACGGAAGACCGATTTTTGGAACTTTTAATGGTTCTGTTTCCAGTTTCGACATCAGGGGATGCAGGGCTCCGTTTGGTGGAATACCTCTTCCTTCCCTCATTTCTAATTTTCGCATAAAGAGCTCTCTGACCATGAGTTTTTCTACAGGCCAGTATTTCTGTTCAATTTTGTTTTTTGATGCAAAAATTTTTGGACTGGCAGAAATTGATTTATGGAACATTGAATCCGGAAGAAAATTCACTTACAAAGTCATCATGGGACCAAGGCGAAGATTCATACCTCACAATCTGGATCTCGGCTTTTGTGCCAGTTTTCATAAAAGCAGATATGTCCGCATAAGCTGGGACCGTAAGCGGGACAGATGTTCCCTCATCTTTAACATAAAAGGAGACTCGGTACGTCCTTCGATTCAGGGTGCTTTAACAGGTCACTTAAATGACTCAAACACCTGCGAAGTAACTCAGAATGTTCCTTACAAATCAAAAAGACGCTGCTTCGCGACTTTTACGAGAACAACCATGATGCATGGTTCTCTGACTGTAGGAGCCACAAAAGGTAATCCGGAAATCAACGAAGAGATTTCAAGCTGCAGTTCACTGCTTTTTGTAAGTCGGGCTTACCATGACTACATTTCACAGGCACAGCTGGTTTTTGCCACTGGAACAACCAGCGATGGAAAGAATATTTCTTTCATCATTTCAAACACTCCGGAAATGATTTCAGATCCAGAATCTGCAAACAACAACCTCCTGTTTGTTGACGGTAAATGCACACCGCTTCCTCCTGTCCGGATGACACAGCCCTACGGAACAGACAATAAATGGATTATTCAGGACACAGAAGGAATGGTGGACTTAACATTTGAACCTGTTTCAAACCAGTTAAGAAAACTGGACAGTTTTGTGATGAAGATTGATATGAACATTTTCTTTGGAAAATACGAAGGTGTTTTAAAAACTTCTGAAGGTGCCGATATTAGTATAAGCGGATTCGCAGGTATTGCCCGGGAACAGACTATTCGGGTTTAAATAGGGGTACACTTATGGCTGAGGATTACACACAGAGAAAAGTTGAACAGAGCTGGGAACCAGGAACTCTTGATGCCACAAGAAAAAACATTGGTCCCATTGACAAGGAAGAAGCCGCAAGAATGACACAGATTCTTGGTGGTGAAATCCTCCAGGAAAAATCAGCTCCAATCAATTACGATAACTTTCCTCAGAAAGAACGCCATTATTCCCACAGAGCCAGCGGAAAATCCTCTTCCGACATTGCAGCCATGTCCGCTGACCGGGGTTCATCAGATTCAAAATCAACAGCAAATAAAGGAAGCAAATACGGATACGCAGTTACAACTGCAAGAAAACCTTCCTCTGACGGACTTCCTCCAATTCCTGCAAAAGAAAATGCCCTCATGGACAAACTCATGATGAGCGATGATTATAAAATCAAACCTAACTATGGCATTTTTAACTTTGTACGTCACTTTAAGAAAAACGGCACTGAACTTCTCCGCCGAAGCTATGTTGAATACGATTTAAAGAATCACCTTGATCATTATCAGCTTTTTATAACCACAATCAAATCAATCATCCAGATTTCGCCGGATACATACAAATCTAAAATCGTTAACAGCCCTGAACCAAAATTCAAGTTTTTAAGAACTGCTGGCGGCTGGACAATGAAAAACCTGAAGGTCCTTATGCTGGAACTTCAGGAACATCCTGACGACGTTACTGTTGCCATGATGATTCCTCTAACTAAGGCAATTTATACAGATCTTCTAAAAATCTACTATCTCGGGGAAAATTCCATTCCACGGTATTTTAAAGAAATTTACGCAGATCTTATGAAATATCCTAAAGCTGACCAGCAGAAGCTTGTAATGCTATCAAAGCAGGGTATTACTGAATGGCTTTACATTTATACTCAGATCATCAAGGGAATGTACCCTCTCCTGATGCGTATGAGTTCTCCAAAATTCGATTACTTTCCTTCATTCTTTACATCTGAAACTGCCAGCATTCTGGCTTTTCTAAAGATGTCAAAATTTGACCTGATTCTTCCTCCAAAAAAAGAAGACTTACATGCTGCCAAACAAAAGGAAGAAGAAGATAAAAAGAAAAAAGAAGAAGAACGCAAAAAGAACAGCCCGGAAATGCTTCGTGGCCGAAAAACAGAAATTGTAGATGCAGGAATTACTCTGCTTAACAAACTGTTCCCTGGTGCTGGTTTTGATCATATGGAAAATCTTCCTGATATGTATCCTTACTTCCAGCCAATTTATCAGTTCAGGGACGGATATAATCTTCTCCATCCTCAGAATCCTATGCAGATTACAATTACTCTTATCCGAATCATCGAGGATTTGCTTCAGGGATGCCGCAACATCATCTTTACGGAAGAAGATGACGGTTCTGGCAGAAAAAGTGATGATAAGCTGAGTATTGCTTTAAATGAATGGTCTGTTTACCGTGAAGACCTGTTTGAAAAAATCTATTGTGAACAGTTAAACACATTTGTGAATCAGGAATATTCCCAAGGGGATTATAAATCAACAATTTTCGGAAAAAAAATGCTGACAACAATTCTGTGGCTTACAAAATACAACTTTTTGCCGCATTTTGAATTTGAACAGCTGCTTCTGGAAAAACCAATCAACGACACAAGGTACAAGCCTCTCTGTCTCCGTACAGACTTTCTAAGACAGACTTTGACAACCCTGTCAAAAAACATTGACATTGCCGCTGAAACAAAATCCACTCCACTGGGAGTTTCTAATCCATGGGCACAGTACGAATTTGATATTCAGAATCCTGTTTCAAAACGAATGAACGTGCTTTTAGGTGGTAAATCTGGTACAACAAATGCCAATCTGATTAAATACACTCTCTGCATAATAAGCGTTCTGGACTGGTGGATTAACAGTCCTGAAAGTCCTGCATACTCGGCAGATTCGTCGAAAATCTACCGTATATCTGACAAGGATGGCGGTCCTGCCTTTAGCGTACCAGTAAGAACAGATCAGAACAAACTTTTTACAGACAGCATTAAAGCAGCCTCTCAGTCAAAATAACTTTCTGTCCTTAATTTTCTATAGATTTCTCGTCCTGTCCGTCATCAGATATCAGCAATTCGTCCGGCATCATAATGGACGGTCTTGTATACCACATGATTACAGCACAACACAGACTACCTGCAATAATCATTCCGCCGATAATGCGTACAATAATCTGCATAACGCTTTCTGCCTGAAGAGGAATGAGGAAAAGAGTTAATGCCAGAATAAGACAAAAAATTACTTCAATAATGGCCTGACGAACTACAATGCCGTTTCTGTGAAGTTTAGAAATTCCGTAAATCTGAAGGCCAGAAGATATGAGAAGATATGCTCCTAGTGTAATTGATGAAACCTTCATAACAAGGTCAGCTGCAGAAGCAAATACCATAGGAAAAATAACTGCAGCAAGTCCGATTACTACACTGAAAATTCCCCGTATAGTCATCATCAGCTTGAAGTTTGGATCAAAAATAAGGTTTCTTGTTGTAACAAGCACAAAAATACCATCAACTGCAGCGGCTATGCCAATAAGAATTACTCCCATCAGAAGGAAAGTTTTTGGGTTAACAATCATGAGGATGCCAATAACTGCCATTACAGCAGCGACACTAATTTTCTTAAATTCCATACTGTCACTATAAATAAGTGATCAAATCATGTCTACAAAAAACTTTTTTGAATTTTTCTCTTTTCCTATTGACACATTTATCTATAATGTGTAATTTAATAGAGCATCAATTCTGGAGCGATGGCCGAGTGGTCGAAGGCGGCGGTCTTGAAAACCGTTATACAGCAATGTATCGGGGGTTCGAATCCCTCTCGCTCCGTTTTTCTTTGATGACACCTGGAGGTGTGGTAGAGCGGTAATACAACGGATTGCTAATCCGTCAGTTCCTTACGGGCTGGGCAGGTTCAACTCCTGTCGCCTCCGAGAAACAAACGCTTTTACTTATCTAAGCTGTTGTTAAAAATCTGAGATTGTAGCTCAGTTGGATTAGAGCACCACCCTGCGGAGGTGGGGGTCGCACGTTCGAATCGTGTCAGTCTCATCAAAAGTCAGTCTTTGGGACTGATTTTTTTTTGTCTTTATTGATTTTTAACTTTTCAACAGCTTACATTGTTTTCCATAAGTCCTAAGATTGATTAAATAAATGGAATATGTTAGAGTACATGCATTGCCAGGACCTAACAAAGTCCGCTTTCAGCACCGTGTCAGAGGGGGAACCCAGCAGCACACTTTAAGCGGTACTTGTGTCTAGTCATCCTGGCTTTTTTATTTTAAAAGAATTTCCATTCAATATGATTATTTACTTTGTGAATATCAAAAAAATACCCGAAACCGATTTGTTCTGTTCAGTTCCGAGTATTTATATTTAATTTAAGCCATGACCAAAGAAAGAGTTATTACAGTGATTTCTACAAGCTCAACCGGTGCAGCAACACAATTTACGGTCCTCGCCTTTTTTTATTACAAGGTAAAAGATTATCTAGTCAAGCCCGATAATGACAGGTTGTGTATTTTTCTCTAGCCCCGATTGGAGCTGTGGCACAGCCAGTCCGGAGCCTGCGGAGGACCGAGGGCACCGAGCAGCGGAAAGCGGGAAAAAGCTCCTAATCCTTTAAAGCCCTCATTCTTTCAAGAAGAGGCGGGTGACTGTAATTAAAAATGCTGTAAATCTTTGGCGGTGTAATTTCGCTGAGGTTTTCTTTGTTCAGTTTTATGAGCCCTGTGCACAGGTGTTCGCCTGTTCCGCAGATTTTTTTTGCATAAGCATCGGCCTGGAATTCATCACGGCGGCTGAAGTAATTTGTTACAGGACTTATAAGATCTGTGTATCCGCCAAATACTATCATCATAAAGAACATACCCAGCGAATACATGTGAGGAAGCACTCCCTGACTTACGTCAAATCCAAAACCACCGTAAAGTGCAGGATTTTTGATGAACATATTTACTGCAAAAAGCATAGCGAATGTCATTGGAATTGAAAAACACATTTTTTTGATGATGTGGTGATGCTTAAAGTGACCAAGTTCGTGACCAAGCACAGACTCGATTTCTGCCGGTGTAAGCTGAGCAACAAGTGTATCGTAAAGAACGACTCTCTTTGATTTTCCGAACCCTGTAAAGTAGGCGTTGGAATGTTTGCTTCGTTTTGAAGCGTCCATTACAAAAAGACCTGAAGCTTTAAATCCGCATTTTGACAGAAGCACTTCAAGCTTTGTTTTTAATTCTCCCTCCTCCAGCGGCGTAAACTTATTGAAAAGCGGTGCAATAAACAGAGGATAAATGACAGAAAGCCCCAGACTAAAAACAACAAAAAGTCCTCCAAGAAGAATCCACCACCAGCCGGCGGCTTTTTCCAGAAGGAAAACCATGGCAAAAAGAAGCGGTACTGTAAGAATAAGCGATACAAAAATTCCTTTCAGCTGATCTGCAAGCCACAATCCAAATGTCATTGTGGAAAAACCAAATTTCTTTTCCAGATGGAATTCCCTGTACAGGTCAAATGGGAACTGAAGAATCGTATCCGGAATTCCCGTAATAATTACAAAAAGAAAAAGTGTTACAAAACTTCTATGAAACACGTTCCAGAGAGTTTCGAAAACATAGGGATAAAATCCGCTTAAAATAAGTGCAGTTGAAAAAAAGAATGTGATGATGTTCTTTGGAACCCAGAACTTATATTTTGCATCTTCGTAGCGGCAGGCTTTATCCAGGACTTCCGGCGTAATGTGAGCCTTAAGTTCTTCCGGAATTTCCCTGCCGTGAGCCTTGCGGTACCTGTAATCTATCAATTCCAGAATCTGATTGAGAAGAAACTGAAGTACAGTTCCGCACAAAAAAATAATTACGAATGTATTAGTAAAATCGACTTTAAAATTCATGTTTCCCCTCCCGCGGGATTTTTACTGACCTTCTCTGTAAGTTTCAAGCAGTGCTTCCAGTTCTTCAATCTGTTCTTTGATTTCCCGGCCGTTGTCTGTGTCTGCCACATAAAGCCGTTCAGGAAATTTTTCCACCTGGATTGTTTCACTTACGATATCGCTGTCTTTTTCGATAATATCCTGGGCACTTGTAAATTTTTCGTGTACTACAAGACGCAGGCCGTAGGAATTACAGACAAGGGTGTACCCGGCTATGCCTGTTTTTTCGTGATATGCTGCAGCAAACCCGCCGTCAATAATCAAAAGCTTTCCACCGCATTTTATAGGGCTGTCACCTTTTTTTACTTCCTGAGGTACGTGGCCGTTTATGATGTGGGCAGTTTTTGGATTAACTCCGAATTCTTTCATTATCCTGTCCACTACGTTTACATCATCCACTTCGTCGTAGTAATGGTTTTTATGTTCTTTACTGGCGGCCTTGTCATCAATAAACATATTTTCAAAGGTTGCCATTTTTTCTTTTCCAAACAGAGGTGAAAGAGGGCCTTCCCACAGATACCACATAATGTTGCCGCCCTTTTCTCTTTCTTCAGTTCCTTCCGGGGAAAAATATCCTTTTCTTGCCCAGGATTCCAGTTCGTCGTAAAGAGCTTTTCCGCTGCATTTTTTACCATAAATGTCTGCTTCAAGGAAGTTTCCATTTTGGTCCAGGGGCATACAGCCGTGGTAAAGAAGATTTCCGTTAAACACCTTGTAGAGACTTCCTTTTTTAAACAGGAACTTTACATGTCGCTGAAGCTTTTCGCAGTGTGCAAAGGAATAGCAGAGACGCATCATTACGGCTTCTTCATCTTCATTTAATGCAGTAGGGTTATTATGATCCATTGTAGGTAAGTCTGTGGAATTAAGGGACCATTCCTTGCCATCGATTGTGATTGTGCCTTTTTCCCAGTTAATTTTGTCCAGAATAAGACGGTGACTCATTTTGAACTGAGGATTTTTTCTTATAAGCTGATCTTCAAGTTTAAACTGAATGATGGCGATTGCCTTGTGAACAGCGTGTCTGTCCATGTGGCCGTAATACTTCATACAGAAAGTAACAAGGGGAGTCAGGTTGATTCCGTATCCTTCTTCAAGGACATCAAGATTATTGTAGCGTGCACAAAGCCTTACAACGTTTGCAATACAGGCCCTGTTTCCTGCAGCAGCTCCCATCCAGACAACATCGTGGTTTCCCCACTGAATGTCCAGGGAGTGATAATCAAGAAGTGTATCAAGAATTGTATGGGGCCCCGGACCTCTATCGAAAATATCACCAATGATGTGGAGATGGTCGATTACAAGATACTGAATTACATTACATAAAGTTTCGATGTATGTATCGGCTGCCCCAAGACGGATAATGTTCTGAATGATATTGTTGTAATAAGCCTGCTTATCGTTAAGCTCTTCTTTTTCTGTTATGAGCTCTTCAATAATATATGCATAGCGGTGAGGAATTGCCTTGCGTACTTTTGATCTGGTGTACTTTGAAGAAACTCTGCGGAGAATTTCCACAAGACGATGAAGTGTTACTGTGTACCAGTCTGTCATGTCCTGTTCAGACTGCTTTACCTTTTCCAGTTTTTCTTTGGGATAGTAGATAAGAGTTGCAAGGCTTCGTTTTGTCTGTGCTGATTCTCTTGTTCCAAATACTTCTTCGATTTTGGTGCGTATTGAACCTGAACCGTTGCGGAGGACGTGACTGAACTGTTCCCATTCCCCGTGAATATCTGTCAAAAAGTGTTCTGTTCCTTTTGGAAGGTTCATAATTGCCTGCAGATTTACGATTTCTGAAATTACAGAATCCACTGTAGGATACTGTCTTGCCAAAACTTTTAAATACTTTTCATTCATAATACTTACGGTGAATATTCCAGTTTATTTTAATTTTTTTCCAGACTGAAAACCTGGTCTCCTCCAAAGAAAGTCGCGTGAACCCTGCCGGAAAGTTTCTTTCCTTCCAGAGGAGTTGATTTTCCTTTGCTGAAGAACTCATCAGGATTAACAACCCACTGCTCTGTTGGATTTACAAGTACAAGATTTGCATCATAACCAGGAACAAGTTTACCTGCATGAAGCTTCAGGAGCTTAGCAGGTGTTTCTGACATAAGCTGACTTAATCTGTTGAGACTGATTCCTTCTCTCTGAACAAGCACTGTGTTGCAGACTGCAAATGCTGTTTCGATTCCTGTAAAGCCAGGACATCCTGCAGCCTTGTCGTCCTGTGTGTGAGGTGCATGATCTGTAGAAATAACATCTACCGTACCATCCTTGATTGCCTGAATAAGAGAACTTCTGTCTTCTTCACTTCTTAACGGCGGATTAACGAGAGCACGGATATATGGTGCATCTGTACCAGCCAGTCCGATGTGATGAGGAGTTACTTCAACTGTACAGTCAAAATCTGACGGAGCTTTTCCAGATTTAATAAGCTGTTTTGCACGGCGAACTGCATCAATGCTGATTGCAGTTGAACAATGGGCAATATGAACATGACAGCCTGCTGTTTTTGCGATTTCGATGTTTCTTTCTGTAGCAGTATCCTCTGCAAGAGCCAGGAGCTGGTTTGCTGCAGTAAGGTTACCGTCAATTTCAAAATTTACTGAATCCGGAACATCCGGTGTCTTTACGTTTACTTTGCCGGCAGGAATATTATACTGCTTCATAAAGCCCAGGGCTCTGAGACGATATGGTTTTGCAGCAACAGAAAGTGCAGCATCTTCACAATGACAGCTTACTGTAACCCCGCATTTTCCTGCTTTTTTCATGGCTTCCAGCATCACTGCAGCAGATGCAACATCACGTCCGTCTTCTGAAATTACAGGGAATACTGCAGGATCCAGGGAATCAAGTTCAGAAGTATCTTCGCCGCCAAAATCCTTTGTAATGCTGACAGTCTGAAAAACCTTTGCAAGATTTTTTTCATCAGCTTCTTTCATGATTTCTTTTGCCATTTTTACTGTAGAAACTACAGGCACTGTATTTGGCATTGTTACTACTGTTCCATACCCTCCGGCAACTGCAGCCTTTAATCCTGAATCCAGATCTTCTTTTTTTGTCTGTCCAGGATAACGGAAATGAACGTGCATATCGATAAAAGATGGCATAAGGGTAAGCCCCTTTCCATCGTAAAGAACTGGTTTAAGCTCCATTTCGCCAAGAACTGGTGCTGCAACCTTCAATGCAACGACTGCACTCTTTACTTCTCCAAGAAATACTGCAGCAATTTTTCTGTTTTGAACTACAACCATTCCGGAAGCATCGATTGAAGAATCAACGAGACGAACGTTATAGATAATTAATGTTGAATCATATTCTTTCATTGTTAGTTCTCCAGTTTGCCGGCTGTATGGAAGGCATCACAGTATTCACAGCGGTATGTAGCTTTTGCCCTGTCTGCAAGAATAAATACCTGAGGCACGTAATGTTCTGTCATTGTAATACATCTAGGGTTCTTGCACCTGATGACATTTTCTACCCTTTCCGGCAGTTCCATTTTAATCTTGCGGACAATTTTTTCGTCCTTGATGATGTTTACGCAGATATTAGGATCAATAAATCCAAGGACAGAGAAGTCAATGTTGATGATGTTGTCGATTTTGATGATGTCTTTTTTTTCTGCCTTTTTAGACTGAACGTTCATAATCAGGGCACTTGTAAAACTTGCCTTATCAAGGCCAAGCCAGTGATAAATCTGAGGTCCCAGACCGGCCTTAATGTGGTCTATAACAAGGCCATTTTTAATTGTATCTACATTAAGCATTACAGAACCCCCAGAACTTTAGAAATAAGTGCCATACGGGCATACATTCCATATTTAACCTGCTTGAAGTATGCTGCTCTCGGATCGTCATCTACTTCCGGTGCAATTTCGTTTACGCGAGGGAGAGGATGAAGAACTATCATGTCAGGTTTTGCCAGCTTCATCTTAGCCTTATCGAGTATGTAAGTGTCCTTTAAGCGCAGGTAATCCTGTTCGTTAAAAAACCGTTCCTTCTGAACACGGGTCATGTAAAGAATATCAAGTTCACCGATTACATCTTCCAGGCTGCGGCTTGTAATATATTCAATTCCAGAAGAACTGAGGAAATTTACAACCCAGTCAGGAATCTGAAGCTCATCTGGGCTGATAAACACAAAGCGGCTGTCAGGGTAACGAAGCATTGCTTCTACCAGGGAGTGAACTGTGCGTCCAAATTTAAGGTCGCCGCAGAAACCGATTGTATGCCCTTCGAATCCACCCTTCAGGGCACGGATTGTTACAAGGTCAGTCAAAGTCTGTGTCGGATGATAGTGTCCGCCGTCTCCAGCATTAATAATCGGACAACCTGAAAATTTGCTGGCAAGAAGAGCTGCACCCTCTTTAGGATTTCGCATGGCAATTACATCAACGTATGAAGAAACTGTACGTATAGTATCTGCCAGAGATTCGCCCTTGGAAGTTGAGCTGTTAGCAGCATCAGAAAAACCTTCCACTGATCCTCCAAGATGAAGCATAGCTGCTTCAAAACTCAAGCGGGTTCGTGTACTTGGCTCAAAAAAAAGTGTCGCAAGAATTTTCCCGCGACACACGTCCTGAAATGAAGATGGATCAACAATAATCTGTTCAGCCAGAGAACAAATTTCATCAATCTCTGCTACAGATAAATCATTAGGCTGAATTAAATGACGTCCTTTTAACATAGCCTTATTTTATCACAATTAATGCGGGTGTTCTAGTTTTTAAGAGGATTTTTACCAATTACAAAGTTCCAGTTATTTTCATAACAAAGCACCTGCTGAACTTTTTCCATAATCCGTTTTGCCGCAGCAGGTTCCGGGAGATCCTTAAACTGGGCAGGATCAATTTTTTCTTTTACATAAAAATGGTATCTGTATTTATCTGTGTGGTTAAAAAGAAGCATCGGGTCCTTTTTACGAAGCCCCAGCTTATCATTACCGCCCATAAAAACAGGAACGACAGGAGCCCCGGAAGCCAATGCAATGCGGGCTGCACCTTTTTTATACTGATTCTGTCCCTGAGGTTTTGAACGGGTTCCTTCCGGGAAAATTATGAGAACATTTCCTTTGCTAAGGCTTTCCGTACATTTCTGTACAAGTACAGAGTGTTCCACATCATTTGTAATATACAGGTTTGCAACTACACGGCCCATAATATTTTTTTTGAGCCCGGCATTAACAATGCAGTCTGCATCTGGAATCAATGCAATAAGCATTACAACATCAAGAATGGAAGGATGATTTGCTACAACTATAGCACCCTTCAGTGACTTCAATTCTTCTTTTTTATCGACAGTAAGTTCTATGGCCCTATGTACTGTCATAAACCAGACAAAGAAGCGGAAAAGCCTTGAAACAAGGTGATGGCCGTGTTTTTTAAATTCATCCTTATTCCACCAGATAAGTTTCATAACTGGAATTGCAGTAATCGTAAGGACAAAAGCTCCTGCACCAAAAAGAGCAAAACTTATAAGCTTTACGTAAATTCGCCACACATAGACAAATCTGTTTTTTACGGGAGGAGTTTCAAAAACATGATCAGGTTCAGTAACAAATCGACTCATAAAAAGAACTGCTAACTGTTTCTGAAAATAAAATCTTCAGGAGAATCAAATTTTTGTGTAAGAGAAAACTCTTTGCCCGGCCCAGTGCCTACAACACAGGCAAATGCAACAGGGAAAGGATATTTTCCGTCTATGTCAGACTGACTGAAGTATCTTGGAATGTATGACTGTTTATATTCATCTGTAATCAGTTCATCTGCATAAACAAAAAGAACTTTTTCTTCATCTCCAGAAGCAACAGGTGCAGCTGCCGCTAAAAACGCATCTGTAAAACAGTCTTCTGAGGAATAGACAGCAGTATAGCCGGCTTTGATTCCACAGGCGATTGTTGCCGCTGCAGGAGGTGTATTAAATACAGAAATACTGAACTGGGCTGGCATTACGTCCCCGTCTTCCACAAGTCCTTTATTTATTTTTAACTGACGGGAAAGCTCACCACGGAAAGAAGCAAAAACAAGCTTATAATTTTTAGCATCGGGACATTTTTCAAGAAGATCGTGAACAACCTGAATTGTCATGCGGCTTACCTGACTTAGACGTCGTTTGAACAGAGGATCACAGAATTCAAGTTTAGGGAGCTCAGCAGGGTTTTCCAGAGACGGACGGTAAACTGTAAGATCTGAAATATTGATACTAGCCATTTTATTGTTTGACGTTGCGGTCATTAAGCCTGTCAAAATAACCATTGTCAGGTGGTTACTGCGTGCCCCTTGGGGTCGACAGGCTCAACCACCTGCTATTTATTTTTGCGGAAATTCAAAATTGAATAGAAATTCGATCCCAGATTGTGATGTGCAGTTACAAGATGGAATCCAGCCTTTTCAATTGCATCAGTAAGTTCGCCATAGCGGTACATTTTACTGTTACCGTTTGCAATACAGGTAAAGTACAGGGAAGTAGCCTGTAGAGAATACGCTTCTCCTTCAAACTTCTGCATATCCCACAGTGGTTCCATAACGTAAACATCACAGTTTTCATCAACTGAATTGTAAATTTTAGTAAGAATTTTTGTGATCTGATGAAGGCTGAAGCAGTCCAGGAACTGACTCATCCACACTGCATTTGCACCAGAAGGAAGTTTTGTTGTTGTATCAAGAACGTTTCCAGAAACAAAGTCAATTCTGTCTTCAAACCCTGCATCTTTTGCGTTTTTCATGGCAACGGCAGTCTGTCCAGGAAGATCTACGATAGAAACCTTAACATCAGGATCATATTTGCAAGATGCAATAGCCCATTTTCCGGTATTTCCACCAATGTCAAAAAGACGTTTTGGTTTGTTTTTGTATACGATTGGAAGTGCTTCAGGGAAAGCAACATCTGAATAAAAGTGATCAAAATCAAACCAGGATTTTTTTTCTCTGTCCGGGAGAGTTGAAAGAGCCTCATAAACAGTTGTCCACTGATTACCAAAAACTTTAAGTCCTTCCGGCTTTCCGTTTTTTACCGAGTCCATGAGATCAAAGGCACCCTTGTAGCAGATGTCGTTAGTAAAATTAAAGTTTACTTTTGTAAGATCATCTTCCAGAAGGAACCAGCCTACTTTTCCGAGAATGAGTTTTTCTTCATTTTTTTCTGCAGCTTCTTTGTTAAGCTTTATAACACCCATACCAAGGGCCATTTCTGACAGAACACCCACTCCATATTCTGAAATTCCAGAATCCGCAGAAAGCTGTTTTACTGTAATGCCTTCATCGCCGGCATCAGAAATTTTCTGAAGAAGTCCCAGTTCAATCATGGCACGTACAGCCTGGAAAGTCATTGGAGAAAAAGCGATTTCCTGTGCCCTGAATTTTGCATCAATTGCACGGATTTTGTCTGAGTAATAACTGAAGTGTTCCATTTTCATAATACTGTCCCTGAAAAATATGATTTGGCCTTTGAGCTTTGTAAAAATTTCTGGCAGCTGGATAAAAAAAACTGATTCGACTAATTTATAAAACTCAAATTTCAAGGATAATTATAAAAAGTTTTAAGAAAGGTAGCAACAATCAGCAAGATTGTGATGAACTCAGAAGCCCCCCCCACCTGCCCTTAAGAGGGTGGCCATTAAAAAAAACAGAAATGTCATTATCGGGTCGAAGCACGGAAATTACAGTTTTTTGATAATCTCTTGAGATGGTGATTCTATTTCTTTATAATAAATTAAGTTTTTTACTTATTGAGGATAAAAATGGACGAACTTAAAAAGCAGATTAAAGAATGCATCATTTCTTCGCTGGAACTTGAAGACATCACTCCGGAAAACATCGTAGATTCTGAACCACTATTTGGAACAGGTCTGGGACTGGATTCCATTGATGCTCTTGAACTTGGTGTTGCCCTTAAGAAAAAGTTCGGCGTTAAATTCAATGCAGAAAGTGCCGAAACAAGACAGCACTTTGCTTCTGTTGATGCACTGGCAGCATACATTTCTGCAGAACAGGCAAAAGCAAACTAATACATTAAGGAAATAAAATGACTAAAGAAGAAGTTTTTTCAAAGCTCAAAGAAATTCTCGTTAATGAGTTTGATATTGCTGAGGATGATGTAACTCTTGAAGCAAACATCGTTACTGATCTGGATCTTGATTCCATTGATGCGGTAGAACTTATCGTAAAAATGAAGCCTTATCTAAACGGCAAAATTGAACCAGATGTTTTCAAAAGTGTAAAAAACATCGGCGACGTAGTTGATGTTCTTGTTCCACTGACAAACTAAAACCAGAGCCTTCCAGTACGGGAGGCTTTTTTTATCGCTTTATCCATAAAAAATGGCTCCAGGAATCACCTTGAAGCCATTGTTTTACCATACCTTTCGAAAACTGAATACGATTTTTTCTGACTTTAGTCTGTCTACACAGACCAGCAGCCATCCGTTCATCTGAAGCTGCCTAAATTCAGCGTCAGAAATGTTTTCTACTGTCATTAAAGGTTCCATACCACACCTCCCATGGTCAGAAAACTATAACAAACTCTCGAAAACTTTTTATAATAGGGGTATTCTATCATGAACTTTCATCTTCTGTCCAAAGGTACTAAAATAATTAATAAAAATTTATAAACGCGGGTTAATTTATGAGAGTTTTTTCCAGAATTCTATTTGCAATTCTTTCTGTTCTATATCCGGTTGTAGTTTTCTGCTGTCTTGTTGTTTTTAATGTTCCTTCAAAGGTATTTTCTCTTTTTATAGTATTTATAGGACTGGTTTATCTTTTAATGGCCACTGGTTCCACAGACAAAACAAAAACTTTACAGGAACGAATTAAATCCAGCTTAAAACTTCTGGTCAGTGCAGGTCTTCTTCTGACAGCAGGATTCTTCTGCCTTGCCACAGGGAAGGACTGGTTTATTAAGCTTTATCCTGTTGCAATGAACCTGGTCTTTCTTTTTACCTTTGGCTCTACTCTGTTTATTGGTCCAAACATAATTTTCAGATTTGCCTGCCTTTCAGACAGAAAGCTGGCTTCTTCACTGATTGCAGGCCGTGTAAACAGCTACTGCAGGAAAGTTACAATCGTGTGGTGCCTTTTTTTTATACTTAACGGCGGAGCAGCATTATACACAGTATTCTGTAATAATGATAAAATATGGTCCATATACAATGGTGGCATAGCTTATGTCCTTATGGGACTGTTATTTGCCATTGAATTTATTATACGAATGGTGGTTAATTCAAAAATGCCTAAAGCAATACCTTTTTCAAAATTTAATGCAAAGTCACGTCCTCTCGACACAATCCTCTGCTACGAAAACAAATGGTCAGATAAAAAGTACCTTACATGGAATGATTTCCTTATTGAAAGTGCAAAAATCCGCAGCTTTGTAAACAGTCACCCGGAAACAGAAAAATGGGTTCTTCACTGCGAAGACTACTGGCACTTCCTGTGTACTTTTGTAGCTGTACTTCAGTGCGGCAAAGAAGTTCAGTTAACTGCAAATATTTCTCCAAACTTTATAAAAGAAATCAGGTCCGTATCTAAAGATATAAGGTTTTTAACAGATCAGACAGAAGTTGAAGGCGTAAAAATTACAGATTCAGACTATATTCCTGATTTGATAAATGCTGCAGCCGAACCTTCAGAAGAAGAAAAGATGACTACTCCTGCCATCAGTTCAGATGACTCAAGAATCATTCTTTACACATCAGGTTCTACAGGCCATCCAAAAGCCGTTCTTCAGCGTCTTACAGAATTTGAAGCTGACAACGCTTTTATTATTTCAAAATGGGGTGAAGAATTCTTAAAAAGAAAGCTTGTTACAACTGTAAGCCAGCACCACATCTACGGATTCTTATTTGGTCAGAGTCTGCCTTTTACACTGGCTGTTCCTTTCCGCCGATCAAGAATTACATTCCCTGAAGACTTTGAAGTAATTGATGATGAAGAATACATGATTATTGCGGTTCCAGCCTTCTTAAAAAGAACAAACATGGAACGAAATGACCAGAAGCTTCCTCTCAAAAACTGCTTTATTTTTACTTCCGGTGGTGTTCTTCTGCCAGAAGTTGCAAAAGAAACTAACGAAATATTCGGATTCTGGCCCATGGAAGTCTACGGCTCAACAGAAACTTCTGGAATTGCTTACCGCCAGAGTTTCAACGGACTGGAATGGACTCCCTTTGACAACGCAAAAATCTGGAAGAATGATTCCGGCTGTCTTACAATCATTAGTCCTTACATTAAAGATCCGGCAGGCTTTGCCACAGGTGACCTGGTAGAAATATATGATGACGGAAGATTCCTTTTAAAAGGCCGTGCAGATTCCATCGTAAAAATAGAAGAAAAAAGAATCAGTGTTGCAGAAGTAGAAAACCGTCTTATGCAGACAGGACTTGTAGCAGACTGCTGTGTAGTACCAATGAGCGACCGACGTCAGTATCTGGCTGCGGCAGTTGTGCTTAACGATGAAGGAAAAGAAAAATTCAAGGATACAGAAAAATATCTTATTAACCGTCACTTCCACGACTTTTTGCTGCAGTTCTTTGAAAACGTAGTTCTTCCTAAAAAATGGCGTTACCTGGATTCAATTCCAGTTGATGTTCAGATGAAGAAAAAGAAACCTGTTATACAGAAACTTTTTGCCCCGGAAAATCCTCACGGCATTCCTGCAGAAACAGTAATGCTGCGTAAAGAAAACGACGGTATCATCGAGGTAGAACTGGAAGTAGAAATAAAAGGATCAAGCGACTACTTTGACGGACACTTCCCTGACTTTAAGCTTCTTCCTGCTGTGGCTCAGATTGATCTTGTAGTTCACTTTGCACAGCGATATTTTGGTACAGATCTTTCAATCCCGGAAATCAAAAGATTCAAGTTCTCGGAAAAGATTCTTCCGGATTCCATCGTGATTTTTAAGATGAAGTTCGACAGCAGCAAATCCAGGGTTTGGTTCGAAATTACAGATTTTTCCGGCACAATTTCCTATGCCAGTGGAAATTATACAGCATAAAAAAAATGCCTGTCTGCAAGCCTCATAAAAAAGGATTTTGCAGACAGGCATTTCTATTTATTTACAGATAGCAAAAAATACAGAGAAGAAGTGAAGCACGCTTCCTGCCACCACAAAAATATGGAAGATTGAATGTGCCCACTTTATTCTCTTTAAACCATAGAAAGGAAATCCTGCGGTATAAGCAGCACCTCCTGTCATAAGGAGAACAAAACTCCATTTAGGTAAACTTTCCCGCAGCGGAAGAAAAGCTATTACCACAATCCAGCCCATAAGCACGTAAGTAAAGGAACTGATTTTTCTCATTCTGTTTCCAAAAACAGAATAAATCGTAATTCCTATAATCGCCAGGCCCCAGATAATTCCAAAGATAGTCCATCCAAAGGAACCTCCAAGACAAACTAGGCAGTATGGTGTATATGTACCGGCAATCAACAGATAAATTGAAACGTGATCAAAAATCTGAAAAACCTTTTTTACCTGCATGTTTGTAAATGCGTGGTAAAGGCAGGACATCAGGTAAAGGACAATCAGTGTTGATCCGTAAATTGAAACGCTTGCAATTGCCATACCGTTCTTTGGTGCAAAAACGCAGAGCAAAACGATAGCCGCTATTGAAAGGGCAGCTCCAATTCCGTGACTGACTGAATTAAATATTTCTTCACCTAATGAATAAGGTGCTGATGGTTTATTAGTTTCTGTAGCTATAGCTTCCATTTTTTTTCCTGTCTGATTATTAGACACCGGCAGGACCGGAGTGTTGCAATTTTTTTAAACCCTGATTTCCAGACCGTTTAAATCTCCGGCCATATCAGTTCCTTTAAGCTTAAACAAAAGGTTGTGTTCACTGTCACTTGTAATTTCAAGACATGTTTCAACCCATTTGTCATCGACTTTAACTTCGAAAGTTGCTCCGAATTCAATTATATCGAAAGTTGAACCCCACTGGGACTCCGCAATACCAAACTTTCCGAAATTTACATCAAAAACAAGGAAACCTGTTTTCTTTTCCATAAAGTTATTCAGCCTTATCAAGAAGTTTATAAACCAGGGCAGCAATAGCACCACCAGCCAGAGGAGCAACGATGAATACCCATACACATTTAAGAGCTTCACCGCCTGCAATTAAAGCTGGTCCAAAAGAACGTGCAGGATTTACAGAAGTTCCTGTAAATGGAATACCCATGATATGAACGAGAACAAGTGTAAGACCAATTACGATTCCTGCAACTGCACCGTTTGATTCACGGCTTGTTACACCGAGAATTGCGAATACAAATACGAAAGTAAGGATTGCTTCAATTACAAGTGAAGCAAGAACGTTACCTGCATAAAGACCGTTTGTTCCTAGACCTGAAGAAGCAAATGCTTCTGATGCACCAAGAACAAGCTTAAGAACGGCAGCACCGCTGATGGCACCTGCAAACTGTGCAACTAAATATCCGGCAAAATCAGCAAAGCTCAGTTTTTTAACAATAAGCATAGCGATTGAAACTGCAGGGTTGATGTGACATCCAGAAACATTTCCTACTGAGTAAGCCATTGCAACGATTACAAGACCAAATGCAAGAGCTGTCATAAGGTGACCGGCAGCACCGGCAACGCACTGTGCAACTACTGCAGCGCCGCATCCAAACAATACAAGAACAAAAGTGCCGATAAATTCAGCAGCATACTTTCTAAAATTCATTTTTTTCTCCTTTGTGTATGAATTTCTTTATGGCGACCCCATAGGATCACTATTGAAATTATAGTCAGTCCGCAGTCATTTTTAAATCATAGTAATAGAAAATTATTCCCAAAGGATATACTGTCCTTCTGATGAGTGAATATTCCGTAATCCACCTCATTTTAATTTTTAGGGATTTTGTGTAAAATCTTCTTATGAGTGAATTTCGTCCCTGCATTATTATCCCAGTTTACAACCACGGAAAAGCATGTATTAACGTAGTAAAGTCTCTTTCTGCCTTCTGTCAGGAATCATCCGTTAAAATCATTCTTGTAGACGACGGCAATGGTCCGGAAACTAAAAACTGCCTTAACCAGATTATAAGGGATTTCAGCCAGATTACAGAGCTTGTAACCCTGGAAAAAAATTCCGGTAAAGGTGGTGCATTTATTGCCGGTTTGCTCAGAGCCGAAGAACTCGGTTATACCCACGCCCTCCAGCTGGATGCAGACGGACAGCACGACACTGGCAGGTGTAAGTTTTTCTTAAAACAGTCCCAGGAAAATCCAGATGCACTTGTCTGCGGTTTTCCTGAATACGATGAAACAGCTCCTGGTCACAGAAAAAACGGACGCTGGTTTGCCAATACTTGGTGTGCAATCGTTTCATGGAAAGGCGGCATTAAAGACTCCATGTGCGGATTCCGGGTTTATCCTGTGGAAAAAACAGCTCGTTTCTGCCAGAGGCATTTTATAGACAAAAGAATGGGCTTCGATATTGAAATTCTCGTAAAACTTATCTGGACGGGGATGCCTGTACAATTCTTTCCTGTAAAAGTCACATATCCTTCTGACGGAATCTCTAACTTTCATGTAGTTCGGGACAACATCAGAATCAGCTGGGTATTTACAAAGCTCTGCTGCGGAATGTTCCTGCGTAGTCCTCTTTTACTGTGGCGGAAAATCAATGGAAGATAAAAAAGAATCCACAAACTGGTATCAGGTTCGTGAAAAATCCCGAATCGGTCTGGGGTATAAGTTTATGTTCTTCTGCCTTAAGGCCACTCCATCCTGGTTCATGAGGTTTCTTGCCTTTCCAATCGGTTTTTTTTACTGGATCTTCAGTCCAAAAGCCAGACAGTTTTCTTCTGATTATCTTAAAACTGCTGCAGAAAACAATGCCTCTTTTAACGGCAGAAAGCCCTCTTCCCTGAAACACATTATCTCCTTTGCCCTTAACCTTGTAGAAAATGTACAAAGCTGGGGAGGAAAATTTTCTTTTAAAAATGTAAGCTGGCAAGATGACGATGTTCATGATCTTGTTGCCAATATTGAAAATGGGACAGGAACGCTGTGTGTTGTAAGTCATCTTGGAAATGCCCAGATGATGAAAGGTCTCGCTTCAATGAATCAGGCGGGAACTTCAAGAAAAATCAGCATTACCACAATTACCGACACAAAACTGACAGGCGGGTTTGTAAAACTTATAAATCAAATCAACCCTGACTCTTCTTTCCATGTTATCAGCTCAGATGAAATCGGCCCGGATACCATCATGCTTCTTCAGGAACGGCTTGAACAGGGAGAGCTGGTTGTAATTGCCGGAGACAGAATCAGTGCTCATACAGACCGCTACATTGAACTGCCATTTTTGAAAAAACCGGCCAGATTTCCTTACGGAGTTTACCTTTTGATTGCTCTTTTGAATGCCCCGTCTTATTTTATATTTGGACTTCGGCACAAAGATATTTCGATAAAACCACAATATGATATGTTTGTCTGCAAAAACAATGTTGATTTTGAATGCGGCCGAAAAGAACGTGAAGAAAGAATCCGAAAAACAAATATGAATTTTATTCAGGAACTGGAAAAACATACCCTCAGCCATCCTTATCAATGGTATAATTTTTTTGATTTCTGGAACTAATCAACTTTGTCCACAAATCATAGGAGAACAACATGAGCGACAGAATTTTACTTTCAGCAGAAACTGTATTTAAGGTTGATTTTAACGACTGCGATCCAATGAAAATCGTATGGCACGGAAATTACATCAACTACTTTGAAAGGGCAAGATGCACTCTCCTGGATAAAATCGGTTACAACTACATCGCAATGGAAGAATCAGGATACCTGTTTCCTGTAGCCGAAGTTAAAGCGAAGTACGTAAATTCTCTGAGATTCGGCGATGTGTGCAGGGCAAAAGCTGTGCTTGTTGAATGGGAGAACATGATAAAGATCAACTTTGAACTTTACAATGACAAAACCGGAGAACTGTGCACAAAAGGTACTGTAAGTCAGATTTGTGTAGACGGAAAATCCGGTGAAACACAGTATGTATGCCCAAAGATTTTTACAGAAAAAGTTGAAAATCTTATTGCCCAGGGCGGATTTAAGGACCAGCAGTAAAGGACAGACCATGAACATTTTTCTTTCAAATCCTGCAGTATTATGTGGCGGTGGAACAAACCCACAGGAATTTTATGAATCAATCACATCCGGAAATCAAAAAGGAATTAAAAAAGTAAGCTGTACGATTCACAGCGAAGAAGGACATTCATCTTTTTATGCAGGTCACATTGATGATAATCTGCTTTCTAAAACTTCCTGCAAATTTGATATGCGTTTTATACGTATTGCGGACAAAGCTCTTGACCAGCTTAAAGATGTTACAGAAAAAGCTGTAAAAGCATACGGAAAAGACAGGGTGGCAGTCTGCATCGGTCAATGCGACAACGGATCCTATCTTTCTCTTGAAGCTCACAAAAAATTTTTTTCAGAAGGATCGTTCCCAGAGGGATACGATTTAAAAGCCCAGGGAGCAGATTATGCTGCAACCTTCATTAAGGAAAAATTCGGACTTACAGGCCCAGGACTTTCCTTTGCCACAGCCTGTTCATCAAGTGCAACAGCTCTTATTAAGGCCAGTCAGCTTATTAAAGCTGGAGTTTGTGATGCTGTTATAGCTGGTGGTGCCGATATTACAAGCGACACAGTTCTTCTTGGCTTTAATTCGCTGGAAGCTATTGATACAGATGGAATTTCAAATCCTTTCAGTAAAAACAGGAACGGAATTACTCTAGGTGAAGGTGCTGCGTTTTTCCTTGTCTGCAGGGATGATCTGGACAACACCAGAATATGCCTTCTGGGGGCAGGCGAAAGCTCCGATGCAAACCATATGACAGCCCCACTGTCAGACGGCTCTGGAGCACAGCAGGCTATGAACGAAGCCTTAAGAAATGCCGGACTTAAACCAGAACAGATCGACTACATAAATCTCCACGGAACAGGCACTCACTTAAACGACAGCATGGAAGGAAAAGGCGTAGATCTTGTGTTTGGAAAACACAAGGTTCCTGTCAGCACCACAAAACCAATCACTGGCCACACACTGGGAGCTGCAGGGGCACTGGAACTGGCAGCCTGCTTTATGACAATCAAAAATCAGAAATTACCGGTACAAATCTGGGATGGACAGCAGGACCCGGAAATTCCGCAGCTGAACATCGTGACTTTACCAGCTGACCATCAACCTGTTACACCAGAAAAACCTGTAAAAATCTGTATGAGCAACAGCTTTGCATTCGGCGGATGCAATGCCAGTCTTATAATTGGAGCAATATAATGAAAATCATAGAAAAAGACGAACTGTCTACACTTGTCCCTCACCGGGGCAAAATGTTTATAATCGACCGCATTACTGACTGGGATGCAGTTGCCTGGAAAATTTCTTCTGAAACTAAGATTACTGAAGATTTTATGTTCTATGATAAAGCTGCAGAAGGAGCTCCAAACTACGCAATTTTTGAAATCGTAGCCCAGACAGCATCTGCCCTTACAGGTATTTTTGCAAGAGAAAACAACCTGCCTCCAAACATGGGCATGATTTTAAGCGTTTCTGGCCTTAAAATCAGTGTTCCGCTTGTAAAAGCAGGTCAGACAGTTTCTGTACAGGCTGAACGGGACAGCGACGTAGGTTCCGTTTACGGCTTTACTGCCAGAATCTTTATCGACGGCCAGGAATGCGGCGGCGGCAAACTTACAGTCATGGAAGCAGGCTCAGAAGGGCTGTAAGTTTTACAGGTCAGGGATGCCAGGATACCAGGATGCTCGGATCCTGCGCATGGCCTAACCTCCGGGTTAGGGATGCCTGGATGCTTCGAATCCTGCTTTGCTTCGGGATTTGGTGATATTTCGTTTGAAACTTGAATTGTCAAATTCAATGCAAAAAAAACGGCGGCATCAAGAAAAAAATCGTATCTTGATCCGCCTTATGTTTTATAGTTATTTTGCTTTTCCCGAAATTAGATAGTTCTGAGAGAAGTATGAAGAAGGTATTTCTTCATCAAATTTGAATTTTGTTACAGTACAAATTGTTTTTCTGCCGGTAACTTTGTTGAATATTTCATTAGAACGTCTTAAAGGATATTCAATACCAGTAACACCTTTTACCATTTCAAGCTTTGTTACGGTATGAGTTTTTGTAATATTATCCTTTGCATCATAAAACTCAACATAAACAGGTACATAAGTGCGCTTATCAAAGTAAGAGATGCGGTACGCGTAATCAACTTCACTTTTTTTAACAGGAACAGATTTGATTATCCAGCAATCAAATTTCTGAGATCCATTAGAAAAAGAACCATTTTCATTTACAAACGAACTATTGTCTTCGCCAGGCTTACGAAGAGTCATGTCACCATAGCTGAATTCTGTCCCAACAAATGATTTTTTCTTGTCAGAAGAAGGAATTCGTCTGGAAACACGCAGTTCAGGCAAGTAAATCCAGCGGTCATCATCTTTACCGTTTTTTTCAGCCTGCAGAACTCTAGTACCCTTTAAGCGGGCCGGGGCCTTAAAATCAAATACAACATTTTTAAGCCCGTTATCGCCACCACCAAACTGCATGCACTCAAAATGTTCAGTACGGCCATTTGCTTCGATATTATCAATTGAAAGAACCGAATAGTTGTAATCAGGAACCCGGTCCAGATCAGAATGAATAGTAAGAATTTCTTCCACACTCTGGGCATAAAGAGAAAAACATGCAGATACAGCAATGCATGCAAATACTTTTGTTAATTTCATAAAAAACTCTTTATTTTATTATAACACATATTTATAACACATGTTAAAGAAATATAAGTAAAGTGCAGGGCGTTCCGGCATAAATGCCGTCGTGCTGTCCAGGGTTCCGCTGTCGCTCCATTGTTTTGCATTCCTGCAAAACAACGCCTTCGGCGCCCTTACCATCCCTAACGCAAAGTATATAACATTAAATACAATAAAAAAAGTGGATGTTCAAGAAAAATTAATGACGGTGGTAGAGGCTAACGCCTCGAAGGGGCAGGTCGTAACCACCGACATAGAGTGATGGATGGAGCGCTTTTGCACGGAACGGTGGATAGCCCGCCCCCAGGCCCGGACTGGGGAATCCCCATAAATCTGCTTATTTGATATTTTGATTTTTTAAGTTATACTAACTTTATGTCTAACGAAAATTCAGAAAAGAAAGTTCTTGTAACCGGTGCTTCCGGCGGAATCGGGCGGGCAATTGCTCTTGCCTGTGCCAATGCGGGATATGAAGTTGTTGCTCACTACAACCGTGGCACTGAAAAAGCAGAAGCCTTAAAGGCTGAAATTGAAGCTGCCGGCGGAAAATGTTCTCTTTTACAGTTTAATATTTCTGACAGAGCCGACTGCAATGCCAAGCTTGAAGCCTGGAGCGAAGAAAACGGAGCTTTCTGGGGAATCGTTCTTAATGCAGGAATCTGCCGCGACAACGCTTTTCCTGCACTTTCTGACGAAAACTGGGATGACGTTATTCATACTAATCTGGACGGTTTTTACAATGTTCTTAAGCCTCTTGTAATGCCTCTGTGCCGAAAAAAGAAGGGCCGCATTGTTACAATTTCCAGTGTTTCAGGGGTAACCGGCAATCGTGGTCAGGTAAATTACTCTGCTTCCAAGGCAGGAATTATTGGTGCCACAAAAGCCCTTGCCGTTGAACTTGCCAGCCGCAAAATCACTGTAAACTGTATTGCTCCTGGTTTTATTGAAACTGAAATGATTAAAGACGCACCTGTTGAACATATTCTTCCTTCAATTCCAATGGGAAGAGCAGGACAGCCGGAAGAAGTCGCCGCCTGTGCCTTGTTCCTTTTAAGCGAAGGTGCCAGCTATATTACAAGACAGGTTATTAACGTTAACGGTGGCATCTGCTAACCCGTGGGAGAAAAGATGGAAAGAAGAGTTGTAGTTACTGGGGGCGGAATCGTAAGCGTTCTTGGAAATAACTGGGAAGACGCACTTAAATCTCTTAAAGCCTGCAAAAACTTTGTTAAATATATGCCTGACTGGGCAGAAAAATATCCTTTGATGAATACACGTCTGGCTGTACCAATCGAAGGCTTTACAATGGATCCTGAAAAGTATCCCCGCAAGAAAATCCGCGGTATGGGTCCTGTTGCTCAAATGGCTCTTGTTGCCACAGACAACGCCCTGGAATGTGCCGGAATCAGCGCTGACGATCCTCTTTTTCAGAGCGGACGCATGGGTATAGCTTACGGTTCTTCTATGGGCTCTGTAATGCCTTTAATGGACTATTTTTCCATGCTCATTACAAATGACACTTCTAAAATCGGTGCCACAACTTACATTAAATGTATGCCACAGACCTGTGCTGCAAACCTTGAAGTTTACTATCAGCTTAAGGGCCGCATTATTACTACAAACACTGCTTGTACATCCGGCAGCCAGTCTATCGGTTACGCTTACGAAGCAATTAAATACGGCAAACAGGATGTAATGATTGCAGGAGGTGCTGAAGAATACTGTCCTGTTGATTCTGCTGCCTTTGATACACTGTTTTCTACTTCTACAAAAAATGACACTCCTGAGCTTACTCCAAGTGCTTATGACAAAAACCGGGACGGACTTGTTTGCGGTGAAGGTGCAGGAACTTTAATTCTTGAAGAATACGAACACGCCAAGGCCCGTGGTGCCAAAATCTACGCTGAACTTGTAGGATTTGGTACTACTACTGACGGTACTCACATTACTTCTCCAAACAAAGACACAATTGCCAATGCAATCCGTCTTTCAATCGAAGACGCAGGAATCGATTCAAAAGAAATCGGTTATGTAAACACTCACGGGACTGCCACCATTGCCGGGGACGTTTGCGAATCCAATGCCACCTACGACATTTTCCAGCGGGCAGTTCCAGTTTCTACAACAAAAAACTACACAGGACACACACTTGGTGCCTGTGGTGCTATTGAAGCATGGCTTACAATCAACATGATGAACGAAGGCTGGTTCCATCCAAACCTTAACCTAAAAGAAGTTGATCCTGAATGTGCTCCACTGGACTACATTACTGGTACAGGCCGCGAAATTAAAACAGATTACGTTATGAGCAACAACTTTGCCTTTGGCGGAATCAACACAAGTTTGATTTTTAAGCGGTACAGCGAATAGAAAAAAAGGCAGATTGAAAAAGTTCTTCAATCTGCCTTTTTTTATTTAAAAAATCCTTTTTCCATAAGCCATGGAAGAAGATCTTTTTCGTTCCACTGGTAAGTTTTTATAATATAGCTTTCTGGCTGCATTCCAAATCCATGTCCGCCCTTCGGATAATTAACAAAAATATGGTCAATTCCGGCTGCAGAAAGGGCTTTATCAAGACGAATAGAATTTTCAAAAATTACAACAGGATCATCCTCGCAGGCCAGCAGAAAAGTTGGCGGCATATTTGCAGGCACATTTTTTTCCATCGAAAATTCGTCCTTGTATTCCTGTGAATACTTAAAACCCCGGATATTAAAAAGACCAAAGCCAGCTGCTGCCTTTGGAGATCTGTATACATGGCCCAAAAGACTCTTACGGCTCCATTTATGACCAATATCATCATCCATTGTTACAACAGGATAAATCGGCATACAAAAATCTGGCCTTACGCTTTCCTTTGAGCCAAAACCCATTTTTTCAAGCTCATTATGAGAATCAGCAAATTCTCCGGCCATAGTTACAAGATGACCACCGGCACTAAAGCCAATTCCACCAATTTTATTCTTCTTTACGTTGTATTTTTCTGCATTTTCCCGGACATAAGTTATTGCCCGCTGAAAATCCTGCAGCATATCAGGGTAATGATGCTCGTTATAGCCAACACGATACTGCAGAACAAAAGCTGCAGTACCTTTTGACTTAAACCATCTTGCTGTAGAAAAACCCTCGCTTTTTAATCCTAAATGATTGTAGCTTCCGCCTGGACAGATAATTACAGCAGGAACCGTTGCATCAGCAGAAACTCCCTCTGGCTCAAAATAATAAAGCACAGTATCCCTTAACTGTGTTTCCATTCCCTTAAAACCGCGCCATAAAAAAATCTTTTCGCTATATTCCTCAGAGACGGCATTAACCAGAGTTCCTGCTGTTAAAAGTAAACCAAAAATCACTACCGTAATTTGTTTTTTCATAAAATTACTTTATCAGATTTTTTTAATTTGGACAGGGGCGTAACGGCAGTAATTTTTTACAGCGCGGCAAAGCCGGTTTTCTCAACACAGGCCGTCGGGCCATCCGCAGTTCCGCTATTCGCTCCATCCCTTCGGGACGACTGCGTCGCTGCTACTGTCCCTTACGCAAAAAAAGAGGCTGCCTTTATAAAAGACAGCCTCTTTCTAAGTTTATTCAAACCTATTCAATTACGTTCATTACAGGAACATCTTTTTCGTAGTCAACGCCTGGAACATCAAAACCATTAATCATAAGGAAGTCGTGGCGGATTCCTTCAAGATCCAGCACTTCAGCAGCGTTTTCTTCTGTTACTATTGGCATGATTTTATCAACTTCTGCCTGAACAGCAGGATCAAGTTCCCAGTCATCAATACGGATGCGATTTTCCGAATCTACAGGAACCTTTTTGTCGGCTGTGTAGAGGCGTTCTCTGAAAAGGCGTTCCATCTGTTCGATACAGCCTTCGTGAGTACCCATTTTCTTCATTACCTTAAAGAGAACTCCAAGGTACTGTGCAATAATTGGAATTACTGCTGAAGAACGTGTAATAAGACCCTTGTTTACAGAAACATAGCCTGCACCGTTCAAATCCTTGAGAGACTTGTCGATGTTATGAGCACGTGCTTCCAGATCTTTTTTTGCTTCACCAATTGTACCGTCGCGGTAGATTGGATGTGAATATTTTGGTCCGATGTATGAGTAAGCGATTGTGCGTACACCGTCGTTAAGAACATCGGCTTCTTTAAGCATTTTTACCCAGCGTTCCCAGTCTTCACCACCCATTACTTTTACAGTGTTAGGAATATCATCTCCTTCAGCAGGAGCAGCAGAACTCATTGTAATTTTCCCGGTCATCATATCAAGAGATGGACCTGAAAAAGCTGAACCGATTGGTTTAAGAACTGATTTATACATAACCTTTGTGTCAGGATCTGTACGTACTGGAGAAGCAAGAGAGTAGATTACAAGGTCAAATTTGATGCCCTGTTTTTTGGCTTCATCAATTACTGTCTGACGACATTCATCAGAAAATGCATCCATATTATATGTTACAGATTTAAGGCCGGCTTTTTTTGCTTCACGGTCAAAAGTCATATTGTTGTAAAAACCTGGAGTTCCGGCTTTTGTTTCTGAAGCTTCTTTTTCAAATGAAACACCGATTGTATCTGCACCATATTCAAAAGCTGCTGCAATGCGGCTGGCAAGACCATAACCAGTAGAACATCCTAAAACAAGAACATTCTTTGGAGCGTAGCCGCCTTCCTTTGCTGTTTTTACACCTTTAGCTGCTTTCTGAGAAATTACATAAGAAATCTGATTCATTGTATCTTTTGAACATCCGATTGGATGAGAATTGATACAGATATTTGAACGAATCATTGGTTTAATTACTGCCATTTATAGCTCCCATAAAAAGTCATAGAACAAATCCCCCGGATTCGGCAATGACTCTTTTTCGTTCGCATAAGCGAAAAATTTATACGAAAGTCTGCAACGCAAACTCTGCAAAGAAAAATCCCCTGTAGTTAAGGAGGTTTTGTCTTACTGCAATTTTATTTAAAGAAATTACATTTTTATTCTATCTATTTTGACAATTTTCGTCAATTTGTCAAAATAAGATTAAACTTCAATGCCATACAATCCCTTCAACCAAAAAAACTTATTAATCCACCAATTGTTTCTAGTTACCGGCTCCTGGTCCATAAAAAAACTGGCCTCTCCCAGACAGAAGAAGCCAGATTATTGAGCGTTTTAAATCTAAACCTTAAACTTTTTGATTTCTGAACTTACGCGGTTAATACTGTCGCTGTTTTCTCCAGTTTTTCCGTTAATTACCTGAATTGAATTATTGATTTCGGAAACACCAGTAGACATTTCGTTCATGCTGCCGCTGATTTCTGCAGTAACGGAAGAAAGCTTATTCATCTCAATAAGGATTTCCTTACCGCCCTGATCCATTAACTGAGCTCCCTGTCTAACATCATCAGTAATGCTGCTGATTTCTTTCATAGCATTAAGAATCTGCTGGCTGCCGGCATTCTGTTCATCCATTGCACTCTTAATGATGCTTTCCTGCTGGCTTACAGTTTTTGTATTTTCGAAGATGATGTTGAACTGAGACTGAATTTCTTTTGAACCTTCAGTTACATCGTTGATGGAAGCTTTAAGTCCCTTAAGTGTTTCTGTAATCTTTTTACCCTGCTTACTTGAATCTTCAGCAAGCTTACGGATTTCGTCAGCAACAACAGCAAAACCTGTTCCAGAGTTACCGGCATGAGCAGCTTCGATTGCAGCGTTCATGGCGAGGAGGTTTGTCTGGCTGGCAATGTTCTGAATTACTGCACTGGCTTCCATAAGACCTTCAGAATCTGCAGCAATCTTATTTGTAAGATCTACAGTTTTCTGAACTACGGCACGCCCCTTTTCGGCTGAATCTGTAAGGTCAGAAACAGCCTTTTCGTTCTTATCCAGAATCTGAGTTACAGAGCGGATGTTTGCAACCATTTCTTCTACAGCCGAAGAAGACTGGTGTACACTCTGAGCCTGTGTTTCAATGTTGCCGTTAAGCTTTGTAATATTGTCAGAAATCTGTTTAACAGTAGCAGTAGTTTCTTCAACCCCCGCAGACTGATTAATGATTTCGCTCTTGATGTTTTCGATGTTGGCGTTAATCTGGTTAACAGCAGAAGCAGTTTCTGTCATGTTAGTAGAAAGATCGGAAGAAACGGCTTCCATGTTACCTGATTCACCCATGACATTTCTTACTACGTTGCTGATTTTGTCCATTGTAAGGTTAAAGTAAACTGCAAGGTCTGTAACTTCGTTGTTTCCAGTTTCTGGAATACGCTGTGTAAGGTCACCTTCCCCTTCAGAAATGTTTTTAAGAATCCTTACTGTATTTACGATCGGCATAGAAATCGAACGGCCAAGGAAGAATACAACCACAACACAAATAATAAGAGAAAGAACAAGAGCCACAATTACAACGATGCGTACAGCTCTGTTTGAACGGTCAACCTTTGTGGCAGGAACCATAAGTACATAATCCAGGTCGATGTAAGCATTGCTGGAAACCATTGTTCTGTATTCGTATTTTTTACCGTCTACTTTATTGCGGAATTTTAACTGATCGCCATGAGAAAAGTTTTCAAATCCCGCAAAGGAGTGAATATTCTTGAATTCATTTTCGTAGTTAAACTGGTCAATGATGATTGTTCCGTTCTTGTCTACAAGAATGTATTTTGCACCGTTAATATCATCCTGATTTGCACGAAGAAGTTCAGAAACATACTGAAGGTCAGCAGTCATCGAAACAACACCCTTAAGTTCATAGCTGTCATTTTCGAATGTTTTTGAAACTACGATGGAATTTGCACCATTAGAACTCTGATAGGCATCAGAAATAGTTGATTCACCATAATTTTCTACAGAAGATTTATACCAGGAACGCAGGCGGCAGTCATAACCGTTAGAGCGGGCCACAGGAGGATACTGTACATAACCACCGTTAGATTCAATACCAACACTGAGCTCGCTGATTGAATCAAATGCATCCACAAAAGAAGAAAGTGTCCAGTAGACACGGGTTTCATAGTCAGAAAAGTTGTTGTAATCCATTTCAACTTTTCCGCTTAAATCAGAAAGATTTACATAAGAAGTTATTTCGCCTTCTTCGGATTTAAGAAGTTCAAGGTCGCCTACGATGCGGCAAACATTTTCCAGCGATGAAAAATACTGGTTAATGATTGAGTCAGACAAAGCCATGTCTGATTTGATTTTTTCTTCAAAGTTAGTTTCAGTAATTGCAGAAACCCTTTCATAAATGACAATTCCCAAAATACTGAGAATAGTTGTAATTACAACCAGCATATCCCGCAGAATTCTATGTCTGATTTTTCCACGCTTTTGTTCTTTCATGCTTACATTCCTTAGTGAAAAATTCCCACTAATACGAATTATAAACCCTTTTAGGATTTTTCAACAGTTGCCAATATGCTATAATTTTGTTATGAAAATTACACCAAACTATACGGTTCTATACAACGACGACGATATTGTTGTACTTAACAAGCGATCCGGCCTTTTAATTGCAGCGGACCGTTATGACGAAACAGCACCACGGCTCGACCTGGAAGCAGAAAAAGAATTCGGCAGACTTTTTGCCGTTCACAGAATAGATAAAGATACTTCAGGCTGTGTAATCTATGCAAAAAATCCTGAAGCCCACCGCTCCCTTTCCATGCAGTTTGAAAACAGGGAAGTGGAAAAAATCTATCACTGTCTTGTAAACGGCCGTCCTCTCTGGGAAACAACTACAGTCGACACAAAGCTGCTTCCAGACGGAGACATCCGCCACAGAACAACAGTTAACGCCCGCTTTGGAAAACCCTCAGTAACAGATTTCCGTCTGCTGGGAGTTTGCGGCCCATACAGCTGGATCGAAGCAAAACCACACACTGGCCGCACCCATCAGATTCGTGCCCACCTTCAGTCAATCGGGCTTTGCATCGTATGCGATCCGCTGTATTCAGGAAATCAGAAGCCTGTCCGCCTCAGCGACATTAAAAAACGCTGGAACGGAGACACAGAAACTGAGCGACCTCTTTTAAGCCGTCTTGCCCTCCACGCCTACAGCCTTACAGTTACACACCCAAAAAACGGAGAACGTATTACATTTAAAGCACCATACCAGAAGGACATGGAAGCAACAAGAAAACAGTTATCGTCTATTTTTGGAGTTGATCCTATAGCACAGTAAAAAGGGGAAAGACTTCCCCTCCGCGTCCACTTTGTTGGCCGCTACCCCTTCTGCGGGCCTCAAACGCCGGCCCGCATCGCCCGCTTTGACTTTCTGGAGGAACAGACAGTGTTTTTTAATAAAGATATAAAAGTATTTTTCGCATCCTCTGTTATGCTGCTGTCTGCCACAGCAATTCTCTCTGCAGAAGTAATTACAGACTGGGAAAATTCAGAATCAAAACATTACGAGTCAGGTTTTCACCTGGCCATAGAACCTGTTTTCGCAATCAAAAACGGATACCTTGGGGAACATGTACTTCTTAAATCTCCATCAATGTCTTCTGATACAAATAAAGTCCCTGACAACCAGTTAAGCTATCTGGAATGGGATATAAAAAACCAGCTGAATTTCGGAACAAACCTGTATTTTGACTACAAAAAAGTATTCTTCGCCAGAACAGGCCTTACCTTTGCTTCAACTCAAAATTCTGGCAGTATCGAAGATTCTGACTGGCTTAATATTCAGTCAAACACTCTTGCTGTATACCAGAACTATAAAACAAATTTTTCAAAGCACGACAATAAACTTAATTACGGCTTTGCTTTAAACCTGGAAACAGGTTTCGCAATTGATTCAATTCCTTACACAAGGCTAAAACCTTATGCTGGTATAGATTTTTCCAAAATAAAGTTTTCAGCCTATGATGGATGGTATCAATATGGTAAAAGCGACAGTTACGGATATAAAGAGTGGACCACTGGAGATAAAACAAATAGTACTGGAAACATCCTTGATTATTACAGGGAACAGACAGTTTTCTGGCTTGGTACAGATTTTGATTTTTCTCTTCCGGCTGACACAACATTGACAATCGGCGGAGCTGCTGCCGTTTACACTTACACTTTTAACCGGGACGAACATCCTGCCAGATCAACAACCTTTACGGATATCTGTAACGATTATTTTAAAGCCTGGAAGTTTAATGCAGCTGTAGACAAAAAAATTACAGCAAAGTTATCTGCCACTCTTAAAGCTAATTACTTCATTTTAAACTTGATGAAGGGAAAATCCTATAAAAAGACATCAGCTGGCTCAAAATACACTTTCATACCGGAACAATGGGGCGGTGTTTCTGCACAAACTCTTGATGTTTCATTTGGTTTAAAATACTCCTTCTTCTAGCTTGGCAAAAGGTTCCTGATTTGTGGTATAATCTTGCCTGTGCTGCTTCCGCTGGGGCTACCTTCTGCACCGTAAGCGAAGCGCTGCTACCGTACGGGGGTTCTACATGAAAAAAATAATTACTATCAGCCGTGAATATGGTTCAGGCGGTCGTCTTATCGGCAAACTTGTAGCTGAAGCATTGGGCTACACTTTTTATGACAAAGAAATCATCGACATGGCTGCCCAGGAAAGCGGTCTTTCTGCCGACTTTATTAAAAAAACTGAACAGAATCTTTCTTCCGGCTTTTTATACAACCTTCTCTTGGGGTCGAGTTACTCAGGAACTGCCACAAACGTTTCTGGTGTCGTAAACGGAGGACAGATTTTGCCTCTGGCAGACCAGGTTTTTAACGCAGAACGCAAAACAGTGCTTAACATTGCAAAAAAAGGAAACTGTGTAATCGTTGGCCGTTGTGCTGACTTTATCCTTTCTACCAGCGACGAAATCGACAGCAGCGAATTAATGAATGTTTTTATTTACGCTGACATGGACGAAAAACTCAAACGCATCGAAGAACTTTACAAAGAAGAAGAAAGTGCCGCCAAAAAAACAATCCTTCAGATCGACAAACGCCGTGCCAACCACTACAACACCTTTACCGAAAACACATGGGGTGACCGCAATAACTACGACATTATGATCAACAGCTCCACTGCAGGAATTGAAACTACTGCTGCCATAATTACAGAAATTGCCAGAAAGTAAGCTGGAACAAAAAAATTGCCGTCCTGAGCCGAAGAAATCTTCAAGCCCGGCGGCATTTTTTTTGTCTGTAATTGATTTTATGGAAGACGGATCCTGACGGTTTTGATTCTTCGCTGGCTCTGATCCTCGACCCTGTAAATAACGTTGTCCCGCTTTATGACTTCCCCTGCTTCAGGAAGAGCATCAAACTGCTCAAGAATCCATCCGGCGAGAGTGTCATAATCATCACTTTCCAGCTCCAGCTTAAGAAGCTCGTTTACATCGTCGATTCTCATGTCCCCTGGAACAATAAATTCCTTTGCAGTAACAGGAATGATTCTTGTTTCTGGCGGAACTTCTGTCTGCTCTCCGTGAACGCTGTGTCCAAAAACCGCCCTCATAATATCATCCATTGTTACAATACCGATATTTGAACCGTTTTCGTCTACGGCAACGGCGAAGTTTACGTTTTCGCGGCGAAATTTCTGGAGCAGCTGTGTAGCTGTAATCGTTTCCGGTATAAACAGAGCCGGTCTCATGCAGCGTACTGCAAGGCTTTTACGCCCTGTTTTAATGCGTCCTGCAATGAGAACATTTTTGTAATACAGCACCCCCAGAACGTTTTCAAAGTTTTCGCGGCACACAGGGAGCCGGCTGTAGCCTGTAGCTGCAAAAATATCTGCAATTTCGTCATAATCTGCAGTTTCTGGAACATACTGTACATGGCTTCTGTGCCGCATTATGTCGTGAACCTTAAGGTCTGTAAACTCGAAGATTTTGTACAGCATTTTCTTTTCGCTTGTTTCCAGTGTTCCTTCATTTTCGCCTACTGCAATAAGTGACTTAAGCTCCTCTTCTGTAATAAGCTCCTGATTTTCGTTTACAAAACGCTGGAGAATGGCTGTAACTGCTTCTGTAATTTTTGCAAAAAGCCATACAACAGGAAACAGAATCTTTCTCAGTATAAGAAGTGGTGTGGCAAAACGGCTGGCAACAGAAAAAGGCTGTACTGCCGCAATTGTCTTTGGCATGATTTCGCCGAAAATAATGAGCACAAAGGATATGATGATTGTGGCATATGCAGAACCGGCATTTCCTGAAATTTTTATGGCAATGGCTGCCGCAAGTCCAGAGGCCAGGGATGTAATAAAGTTTATGCCTATGAGAATCAGCGAAAGAAGTCCGCTGGTATCTTCCTTAAGTCTGGCTATTTTTCTGACAGGAGAGTTTTTCCTGTCGCCGTCTTTTTTTGTCATCTGATGCAGCATTACCCTTGTAATGGAAAGAAATGCCGTTTCGCTGGCGGCAAAAAATGCTACAAGTGCCACAAGAAAAATATCTGCAATGAGGGGCAGAATTATGTCTTTAAATAGAATCATTCTTCACCCCCGGAAATTCTTGTACAATGGACGCTTTCGATGCGGCGAAGATCCATGGAAACAATTTCAAATTTGTAATCACCTACAACAATGTACTCACCACGGACAGGAATGTGTCCCAGCTGTTCACAGATGTATCCGGCAATAGTTTCGTTCATCTGGCTTTCCAGCTTGATGTGAAGCTCATCTTCCAGGTCAATAAGTCTGGCACTGCCGTCAAGCATTGTGTCCTCAGTATTTTTTATATGAACAGAAGTAACCTCTCCTGATTTCTGGAAATCATCTGCTATTGCTCCGAAAATTTCCCGTTCAATATCTTCTGTTGTAAGAATTCCATCTGTTCCGGAATATTCGTCAATTACAATGGCAAAGCTCTGTTTATTTGTGCGGAGTTTTTCCTGAATAGAAGACATTTTAGTGGTACCGGGAATAAAAATCGGCTGTTTCATAATGGCTTTTACGGAAAAATCTTCCCTTCTGCCCCTGTAAAAAAGCATGTCCTTTACATAGAGAACACCGATTATATTGTCGATATCATCGTTTTCGTAAACAGGAAAGCGGCTTATTCTTGTACGTTCCGAAAGCTGAATTATGTTCCGGTACGAGGCATCTGTTCCGATTCCAATAACGTCCAGGCGGGGAACCATAATGTCAGTAGCATTCAAGTCCGAAAACTTGAAAACCCTGTTCATCATGTTTTTTTCTCCAGTTTCAAGAACACCTTCTTCTTCACCTACATCAATGAAGGTTTTTATTTCTTCTTCCGTGAATGAAACAGCTTTGTTCTTTGTATTGATTCCAAAAATTCTCAGGAGAAGGCGTGAAATTGTTGTAAAAACAACGACAAGGGGACGTAAAAGGCAGAAGAAAAACCACACAAATCCCGAAAGTCCAAAGGCAAACCGTTCAGGATATTTTGTTGTAAGGCTTTTTGGGGTGATTTCGCCAAAAAGCAGCAGAACCACAGTGGCAATCGAAGTAGCAACACCAAGACCTGCCGGTCCAAAAAGCTTAAGGAAAATTGAAGTTAAAACTACAGAAAGTGCAACATTTGCAATTTCGTTACCAACAAGCAGCATGTTAAGGAGTTCTTCCTTTTTTTCAAGAAGCCTGCCGGCACGGATTGCTTTTTTATCACCTTTTTCCCGCAGAAAGTGAACCCTCAGCTTGTTGAGGCCGAGAAATGCACTTTCAGAGGCTGAAAAAAGCGATGAAAGAATAATACATATAGCTGCAATCAGAAGCAGAATCAATAAGTTATTCGAGGGATAGTCGTCCATATTTTTCCTGTATTGTTAGAATTCCATCTGTGTTTATTCAGCAGGAACCATCTCGGCAGCTGGTTCTTCAGCTGAATCAAAGGAAGATTCTTCAGCAGCGGTTAATGGGCCTGAAGGAAGAATGCCTCCCATCATATTAATCATACTGAGGATAGCTTCTGCTTCTTCGCTTGATGGATCTGCATCGTAAGCACTCTGGAAATATCCGATAATTTTTTCATTGTCACCGGCTCCACTTTCTGCCAGAAGATATGCGGCAGTATAGTAAGCCTGCTGTTTCTGAGCAGGAGTAAGGTATTTGCTTTTTACACAGTCCGCAAAGGCTTCGCTGGCAGCCAAAGGCTCATTATCCAGATAGCGGTACATGGCTTTTGTATTGGCAATTGCAATAACATATGCACCACAGGCACCAGTCTTGTTTTTCTTATCCAGGTTGATGTAAAGTTGAGCTTTTTCTCCCAGGATAAATCTAAGCTGAGGATCTGTTATGTCAAAGAGTCTGTCGATAGCCTTGAGACGGTCTTCAGTTTTACCTGATTCTGTAGATTTTATAACGTTTTCGAAGACAGCAATCTCTTCTTCTTTAGATTCCATTACTTTGTTCCATTCTTCTAAAGAAATGGTTTCCTGATCAAAGTTTACACTTGTAATAACATATCCTTCTTTTGAAAGTACATAAAAAGATGGTGTTCCCTGTGTATTGTAAATAGTTGTATTACGGATTGCTTCGTTAAGAGTTCGCTCAACAAGGCCTGAGGCTTTTTTTTCTTCGTCAGATGCCAGTGGATCAGCTTTTGAGGCTTCAAACTTGCTGACAGAAATGTCCAGATTTACAAGAACAAATTTCTTTACAGCTTCTTCTATAAACTCAGGAGTATCAAAAAGCTGTTCTTTTAATCTGCCGCTTACAAAATCTTCTTCTGTAGAAAAAAACAGAAAGATTTTTTTATTTTCTTTTTTTGCAGCAGCTTTACCGTCTATTAAGTTGTCAATCCAGACAGAAGAATCAATTTTTTTAGATGGTGCCCGTTCTGTAAAAAGAACTTCATTTTTTGTACAGCCTGCAGCCAGAAGTCCTGCAAAAACTGCAACAGCAATAAATAATTTTTTTGTCATAAATCCGCATCTCCTGAATTTCTTTAATATGTCCTACCGGACACGCTAACGCTTAAAAGTCTTTACTTCGCCGCTTTGTAGATTTGTTCAAAACCCTCAACACAAATAGCGGTAGTTTCGACAAGCTCAACCACTGCCATTTGAATCACAAAAAAATCTGCCCGTAACGCAGGAGCAGATTTTTTTATATGATACTGTTTTTAGTTAAAATATCTTACACCGGCAGCAAAGAGGTTCTGACAGCTGTTTGAAGCTGTGTCATTCTTTCCTGCAATATTCTTAATAAGATCACCGTTAAATCCGCCCACACCAACAGTGCGTTCAGAGTGTCCCATCTTACCAAGTACGCGGCCGTCAGGACTTGTAAGACCTTCAATTGCAAATGCAGAACCGTTTGGATTGTCTGGTTCAGTAATTGCAGGAATACCGTTTTCATCACAGTACTGTGTGTAAACCTGACCATTGGCAAACATCTGTTTAGCAAGGTCTTCAGCCATAATAATGCGGCCTTCACCATGACTTACAGGAACGTAGTGTGGACGTGCATCCAGAACTGAAGCATCCAGTGCCCAAGGAGAAGAAGCACTTACCATGCGTGTGCGTACTACGCGGCTGATATGGCGGTGAATGTTATTGTATGTAAGAGTTGGATTTTCTGCTGCAGGTTCCATGATCTTTCCGAATGGTACAAGACCAGTTTTAATAAGGGCCTGGAAACCGTTACAGATACCAACAATAAGACCATCTTTTGTTTCAAGGTGAGATGTAATTGCATCGGCAATACGTTTTTCGCGAATTACGTTTGCAATGAACTTACCTGAACCGTCTGGTTCATCACCAGCAGAGAAACCACCTGCAAAGGCAATAATCTGAGCATCGGAAATTTCTTTCTGAAGGAGATTAAGGGATTCTTCCAGATCCTTTGGAGTTCTGTTGCGGAATACAACGATTTTTGAATCAGCACCGGCAAGGTTAAATGCGCGGGCCATATCAAATTCACAGTTTGTTCCAGGGAATACAGGAACTACAACGCGAGGCTTAGCCTTTGATTTGTCCAATACGGTGAATGTATCTGCTTTTGCACGGGCTGCAGCGAGACTTTCGTGTTCTTTTGTTGCCCATTCTGGAAGAGCAGACTGAGGAGCAACAGAGCTTACTGGTGGGAATACCTTTGCAAGTTTTCCTTCCCATGCATTGTAAAGTTCATCAAGAGAAATTTCTGTCAGTGGCAGAGGATTAAGACCTGTCATTGCCAGACTGATGATAGGATCTTTCTGTGTATTACCGATTCTTACGACAGTTGTGTTTACAAAGCCGTTGTTTTCGAATTTTTCATCATCTGTTTCAACGATGATAGAACCATAAAGAGGTGTAAAGAGATCCGCAATTGTATTGTTTACATTGCGATGGAATCCCATGGCAGTTGCACTTGAAGGAATAGAAGTTAACTGTGCACCGATTCTGTTACCAAAAGCCATCTTTGTAATTGCTTCCGCAATACCACCGGCTCCTACAGGATACATTGCCAGAACTTTTCCAGCTTTGTTAGCTTCGTAAAGAGCGTCACTGTTCTTTTTAAATGTTGTCCAGTCTGGAGCAAGTTCTGCAGAGTATGGAACCATTACCAGGTAAAGGTGACTTCCACCCTTCTTGAATGAACCAGACTGAACATTCTTTGCTTCGTCATGTGCAACGGCAAATGAAACGAGAGTGTGTGGAACATTAAGATTTTCGAAAGTACCAGACATTGAGTCCTTACCACCGATAGAAGCACAACCCATTTCTCTCTGAGCATCAACGGAACCAAGAAGTGCCGCAGTAGGATAGCCCCAGGATTTTGCATCAACAGTGCGGCCAAAGAATTCCTGATATGACATGCGGCTTGTTGTAGCCTTACCACCGATACTTGTAATTTTTGCCAGGGATGAAAGAATTGCAGTCTGTGCACCGTGCCATGGCGACCAGTTTGCAACACGTGGATCGTAACCGTGGGCCATGAGGCTTACAGTTGATGTTTCGCGAGGGCTGATTACAGGAATCTTTGCAGACATGGCACATTCCGGAGTTCCCTGATACTTTCCGCCAAATGGGAACAGTACAGTTGAAGAACCGATGGAACCGTCAAAGCGTTCCTGGAGACCTCGCTGAGAACAGCAGGCAAGGTCAGAAATATCTGCAATAAATGCATTTTTTATCTGCTCTTTTGTAGGAACATTTTCTGCACTTTCGCCGGTAGCATAAGCACAGTCACCGAGAGCGTCTTTAACGCTTTCCAGAGGTTCTACAAGAGGGCTCATATCCTGTGGAGCAGGATTAGAAATAAGAGATTTTGCTGTGTGTTCAGCACCAGCCGAATCAAGGAATGTGCGGTCGATGTCAACAATTGTCTGACCACGCCATTTCATAGTGAGTTTATTTTTATCTGTTACAGTTGCAACTACAACTGCATTAAGGTTTTCTTCGTTACAGAATTTAATGAATGTATCAACATCACCGGCACGAACAACTACAGCCATACGTTCCTGAGATTCAGAAATGGCAAGTTCTGTACCGTTAAGGCCTTCGTACTTTTTAGGCACAGCATCAAGATTAATGTCCAGGCCTGGTGCAAGTTCACCGACAGCAACAGAAACACCACCAGCACCAAAGTCGTTTGAACGGCGGATCATGTGGCTAACTTCTGGATTTCGGAACAGACGCTGGATTTTGCGTTCTTCAACTGCATTACCCTTCTGTACTTCGGCAGCAGCTGTTGTAACTGATTTTTCTGTGTGAGCTTTTGAAGAACCTGTAGCACCACCAATACCATCGCGGCCAGTACCACCACCGAGAAGGATGATAATATCGCCGGCTTCTGGAGTTTCGCGCATTACAGTTGAATATGGAGAAGCACCGATTACAGCACCAAGTTCCATGCGTTTAGCAACAAAGCCCGGGTGATAAACTTCAGTAACCTGGCCAGTTGTAAGACCAATCTGGTTTCCGTAAGAAGAGAAGCCCTGAGCTGCTTCGCGGCAGATTTTTACCTGTGGCAGCTTACCGTGTAAAGTAGCTTCCAGAGGAACTGTAGGATCTGCAGCACCTGTTACACGCATTGACTGGTAAACCCATGAACGGCCAGAAAGAGGGTCACGGATTGCACCACCGATACAAGTTGCAGCACCACCAAATGGTTCAATTTCTGTAGGGTGATTGTGAGTTTCGTTTTTAAACTGAAGGAGCCACTGTTCAACTTCTTCTTTACCTTCTGGAAGAGGATTTCCGTCTTTGTCTGTTGTATAATGAACATCAATAAAGATTGAACATGCGTTGTTTTCTTCAGACAGTTCCATATCATCAAGCATGCCATGTTTGCGAAGATATTTCCCTCCGATAGAAGCCATGTCCATTAAAGTCAAAGGCTTATCCTTTCTTTTTGCATAAACATCTGTGTGCATGGCCTTGTAGTTTTCAAGAGATTGCTTGAAAAGCTTAGCATAAGGACCTTTTTCGATTTTGATGTCTTTAAGAACAGTATTGAATGTTGTATGGCGACAGTGGTCAGACCAGTATGTATCAAGAACACGGATTTCTGTTTCTGTAGGATTACGTTTGATTGATTTGAAGTATTTCTGAAGATACTGAATGTCTGCCAGGTCCATGGCAAGTCCCATCTTGCTGCGGTAGGCTTCAAGTTCTTTTTTACCGAATTTAATGAAGCCTTCAACAACAGGAACATCACCTGGAATGTCAGATTTGATTTCCAGGGTTTCAGGGATTTTGCTGTCTGTAAGGCGGGAATCTACAGGATTAATAAGGTAGTTCTGAATTTTAGCCACATCATCAGCAGAAACGGAACCTGAAAGAATTACCATTTTTGCACAGCGAACACGTGGAGGTTCAGTACCTACAGTTGCAGTGTTTTTCATAGATTCACGGAGAAGAGAAAGGCACTGTTCAGCAGAGTCTGCACGCTGATCGTACTGACCAGGAAGGTATTCCCAGACAATTACAGTTTCACCTTCTGCAGCTTTTACTTCTTCGTAAACAACGCTGTCGCTCTGTGGTTCAGAAAAAATTCTGAGAGCAGCCATCTTAGATACATCTTCCGAAGTATTTTCGATGTCATAGCGGTTGAAGTATCGAACTCCCTTTACTGAGGAAATTCCCAAAAATCCATTGATTTCACTTAAGATGCTCTGTGCTTCACTCTGAAAGCCAGGCTTGCGTTCAACATAAATACGAAACATTTTTCTATTTTAGTGCAAATCCGGGGTATATTCAACGGAGAATCCTGCTGTGTCGGAAGCTATGCAAAAAGTCCCCGCCTCCAGGTACATTTCGGCAACAGGCACCAAGAAATGCAGTTTTTGATTATCTTTACGATTTTCATTACAATCTGACTATGCACCTTAAAAAAGTCTTTTTAACATTTTTTTTTACTGCCCTATGTTTTTATGCATCAGCAGTTCCCATTACAAAATTCAATTTTACAGGCCTTAGAAAAACAAAGCCTGAATACATCGAAAAAGTTCTTTCCAGATTTTATGGGCAGGAAGCTGACGACAACACAATCCACGAAATAGAAACTGCCCTTCAGGCAGAAGGCCTTTTTGACAACATTAAAGTTCAGTCTGCAGATCAGGAAAATACAGAAAATTCTTCTGGAGAAATTTCGATTTCCCTGCAGGAAAAAATTACTTTTATCCCACTGCCCTTTGCAGCCTGCTCCAACGGAAAATGGATGGGCGGAGCAATGATTCTCAATATGAATGCCTTTGGTACAAAATCCATGTTCATGGGTGGTACATTTTTTACAAGCACATCTTTTACAGGCATGGCAGCCTTTTCAAAACCTGCAGCAAATACAAAGGATCTGGGCTACGGTCTTTTCTGCAGCGGAAACATCAACTCTGCTGAACGAAAAGATATTTACGATGAAACTTTCGTTAAATACAAACAGAAAGGCTTTTCTGCCTCAGGAAGCATTCATAAAAAAATTACAGACTTTACAATCATCAACACTGGTCTTGGCTGCAGCTGGCTGAGATTTGATGAATACAACGGTTATGTTCCTCAAGAAAAATATGTGTCCTTTATAAATCCTTCTGCAGGAATTTCTCACGGAAGACAGGACTGGAACGACTGGTTTTTAAGCACAAAAAGTCTCCGCCTTGAATCTGACTTTTACTACAACACAGACGAAAAAGACTGGTCCCAGAGATATTCCGGCAGCCTTTTATTCCAGATGCCAGTTACAAAAAAACTCCGGTTTTGCTCGGCTGCAGGATTTGTGTACGGCAAAAACCTGTATTTTTCACAGTTTAGCGGAGGCAGCAGTGGATTTGTTTCAATACTTCCGGGAGAATTTTCTACTGACAGAATCTGGGGCGGAAACACTGGAATGGAATTTGCCCTTAAAAAATTCAAGTTCGGGCTTTTCAGCTTTTATGGAAACTATCAGGCATGTCAGGTACGTGATACAAATGTAACATTTCAGTTCTGTCAGGGTGCTGCCGGAGGCATTCGCCTGTACCTTTCAAAAATTGCTTTTCCTGCTTTTGCCATGGAAATAAACAAAAACATAACCACTTCCAAATGGAATTACACCGGCTCCATCGGAATTTCCATGTAATTTATGACAAGCCATCGGGGATTGGGGCAGAGCCCCAGGCGAGGGGGTAGCGGATGACGCAACAAAGCGGAACAAGTGGCAAAGCCTGCTTTGACATTTGTGGAGCGACTTGCGGCAGGAGCGAGGGGGAGACTTCCCCCAACGCTCTATTGTTTTCCGTCTTTTGCCTAAGGCACTGGCTCTGGGAGAAATTGAATTTTAGGACTTTTTTAAGGTGCTGTTTAAAGAATTTGTAACTGCAATTTTGTGCGGTATAGCCCTGGCCATGGTTTGTTT
>JAZQNJ010000072.1:0-9448 GCA_045627285.1 Treponema sp.
TGCAATGTCAGCAGTTACGTTAGCAAGGGATTTTTCAAGACGAGCCCACTGTTCAGCATGGTCGCTTTCCGAAATTTTATTGCGTGGAATAATGCGCTTAACAGCTTCCGGAACAACAAAAGCTTTACCAATACCAATACCGGAAGATGCAGATGTACCAAGGAATACGTTCATATTCTTTATTTTAACTTTGAGGAGGGAGAAGTGTCAAATTTTGGAGGGGAATGGGGAATTCCCTCTTCCGTAAAGGCAGGGCTTTGCCATTCTTGTTCGTAAACATGGATAATGCTTATCTGGTGTGATAATATTCTCTATATGACTTTTTCACTCAAAGAAAAGACTAAAATCTGCCTGATTTATGGACTTATTGTCTGCGGGGCTAATATTGTCAGCGTTATGATTCCGGGACTTATTCAGTCGTCGGGAATCAGGGGTGCAGAGATGGTGCCCTGGATTCAGTTTCTTTCGGACTATAATGTTATAACGGATCTGGTTCAGATTATGACTTTTGTTCTGCCGGCAGTTTTATGTGTTTTGTATACTCATACCGGTGGAAGCAAAACAGAAAAGAGGCTTATAAATCTTCCTTTTGCGTTTTCTGTAATTGGAATTTCCGGCTGGGCTCTTTATATACTGGAAGAATTTGCAATGCTTAAAATTGCAGGTTCCCTTGGGTATGAAATTAATTTTCAGAAAATTTTTTCATCATCCGTTATGTTTGTTCTTCTGGAAGCTACTATATCTTTTACTCTTTCTTACTTTCTTATGAACATAATTCATGTGCGGTGGTTTATTAAAAAGAATTATCCTGACGGCAGCTTTATAAAAATTCCTGGAATTAAACATCCTTCTGCCGGACTTTTGTTTTTTGCAAATTATGTTTCTGTAACACTGTTTCCTGTTCTTTTTTTGATTTACGTTCTTTTTGTTCACAAAAATCTTTACAACTTTGAGCTGGATTCAAATATCTTTTATCTTTTGTGCTTTATTTTTGTAATCGGCATTGTAACTTCCGTAAGCTTTTTAAGAAGCATTTCTGTTCCAATGAAAAAACTTGAAGACCGTGTAAAGGCTCTTAAGGAAGGAGACGAACTTTCAAAGGTTTATATAAACAGCAATGACGGTTTTGGTGAACTTGGCTACACCTTTAACGAAATGACAGAATCCATTGCTGCAAAAAATGTCCGGATTGCAGAAATTCAGGATTCAATTATTGAAGGTATGGCCATGATGGTTGAAAGCCGTGACAACTCAACCGGCGGTCACATTAAGCGCACAAGTCAGTGTGTAAGGGTTTTTATTGAAGAATTAAAAAACCGTCCTGAAGGTAAGCAGCTGACAGACAGCTTCTGCCGCAGCATGATAAAGGCGGCTCCAATGCACGACCTTGGAAAAATTGCCGTTGATGATGCAATTCTTCGTAAGCCCGGAAAATTTGAGCCTGAAGAATATGAAAAAATGAAAAATCACTCCGCAGAAGGAGCCAGAATCGTTTCTGAGGTGCTTAAAAACTCTGATGATGAAGAATTTAAAAATATTGCAAGAAATGTAGCCCACTATCACCATGAAAAATGGAACGGCACAGGCTACCCGGCAGGCTTAAAAGAAAAGGATATTCCCTTTGAAGCCAGAATCATGGCCTTTGCAGACGTTTTTGATGCCCTTGTAAGTAAACGCTGCTACAAAGACGCATTTACCTTTGACAGGGCCTTTGAAATTATACAGAACGACGCAGGCACACATTTTGACCCGGAACTGGCACCTGTATTTCTGTCTGTCCGGCCCCGGCTGGAAAGATTATACAGAAGTTCCGGGGAATAATTGAAACCATGTTTTTATTTCTGTATAATCTTTTTTATTCTAATTTTTAAGGAAACATAAATGGCAGAAAAAGATTTGTGTCCTTGTGGCTCAGGAAAAGCTTACGGCGAATGCTGTGAACCTATCATTAAAGGAAAGACTCCAGCTCCTACAGCTGAAAGCCTCATGCGTGCACGTTATACATCTTATGTAAAACACGAAATTGACTTTATCATCTCTTCTTGTGAAGAAGGTGAAAAAATTGCTGAAATTGACCGCCAGGCTACTGAACAGTGGTCTAAAGAATCTACATGGCACGGTCTTAAAATTCTTGGTACTCAGAAAGGTACTGAAAAAGACGATGAAGGTCTTGTAGAATTTGAAGCTACATATACAGACAAAAGAGGCATCCGCGACATTCACCACGAAAATGCTTACTTCAAGAAAATCGACGGTAAATGGATGTACGAAGTTGGCGATGTAAAGCCAATGACAGTAGTACGTGAAGGTGCAAAAATCGGCCGTAACGACCCATGTCCTTGTGGTTCTGGTAAAAAATATAAGAAATGCTGTGGCCGCTAGGACACGGCATTTCTTAAAATTGTTGCGACCTGCGGGAGCAACAACTTTTATGTGGCCGCTAGGACATAGGCTGTAATGTAAAAAAAGGTCTGGAATTGCTTCCAGGCCTTTTTTTCTGAGCAATTGGAACTTTTGCGCTAATTCAATAAAATAATTCCGAAGAAACTAAAAAAGAACACAGAAAAAGGAAAAACTATGGCACAGATTATTACCGGCTTTCACGCTATTGAAGAAAAAGTCCGCCGGGCAGAAGACAGCGGCAAAATTGAAGGACTTACAATCCAGCTGGCAAAGAGCGGTCCCCGCATTAAAAAGATTCTAGAAATTGCAAAAAAAGCCGGCATTCCAGTTGTAAACTGCGACATGAAAAGCCTGGACAATCTTGTAAAAAGCCTGCCGGAAGTTGCCCGTGATCACCGAGGTATTGTCATGACAGCCGAAGGTGCACCAGAAAGAGCAGAAAACGACATTGATTTTGACCAGTGGATTTTACAGGCAAAAGCTGACGAAAGCGGAAACAAATGCACTGTAATTGTTCTGGACAGCGTAACTGACCCTCACAACGTTGGTGCCATCATCCGTTCCTGCGACCAGTTTGGTGCTGCCCTTGTTGTAATGCCAAGCCGCCACAGTGCCAATGATTTTGCAGACAACGAAATTATTGCCAGAGCCAGTGCCGGTTCCAGTGCATATGTAAATGTTGCCGTTGTTACAAATCTTGTCCGTGCAGTTCAGCTTCTTAAAGAAGCAGGCTTCTGGGTTTACGGTGCAGATGCCGGCGGAGACAGCGTTCAGAAAATTGACTTTCCTGCTAAAACTGCAGTTGTAATGGGAAGCGAAGGTAGCGGTATTGCCCGTCTTCTTGAAGAACAGTGCGATTCAATCGTAAGCATTCCAACCTGCGGAAAAATCGACAGCCTTAACGTCAGCGTTGCGGCTGGAGTTCTTCTGTACGAAATACACAGGCAGCATTTGTCAAAATAAACTAAAGGCTCCTTCGGGAGTCATTTTTTTTGTTCTATACCATTTCAGCATTTTTATACTATACTTATATCCGGAGAGAGGAGATGGCACTTGATTTTTTATTCGGGAACGGAAAAAACACTGACAGCCTTACAGGGGTCTACAGCAGGGAAGTTCTTGTTGAATATGTAAATTTTCTTGTTTCAGGAAACGTTCCTTTTAGTCTTGCAATTATCGATATTGATAACTTCAAATATGTAAATGATGCCTACGGTCACACAGCAGGGGATAATGTTCTGGCGGAAGTTGCCGGACGAATTAAAGATGCTGTTGGAGACAGCGGAACAGTTGGCCGTTTTGGTGGAGACGAATTTCTAGTCGTTTATCCCGATATTACAGCTTATGATGAAGTATGGCAGCAGTGCCGAAAAATCATGACCATAATGAACGGCTGCGAAATTCACCAGATTCCGGGACTGTATGTAAGCGTTACAATCGGGCTTTCAAGATTTCCGGAAAACGAAACTGCCTACGAGGGACTTCTGGAAACAGCAGACAAAGCCCTTTACCGCGGAAAAAACAAGGGCCGCAACTGCTTCATCATCTATCTTCCGGAAAAACATGCTCAGCTGGAATTAAAATCAGAAAAAGACAAAACTTTAAGTTCCATGTACCTGCATTCCATGGTATTCCGTCTTATTACAAAAAATGAAAATGTAGCTGAAGGAATCAAAAATCTTTTCGGCTTCCTTATGTCATATTTTATGATTGACCATCTTTGTATTCAGGCAGGGGATAAAATCTACTTCGAAAAAGTTCATAATCTGTCGGCTGTCAAAAAATTTGCACCTATTGATCTGTCGCTTATAACCAGAAACATCAGCGCTTCAAAAGAAATTTTTTATGTAAATCAGATGGATGCGCTTATGTCTTCCAGTCAGACAGAGCTTTGCAGTCAGTACGTGGAACAGCGGATAAAGGCATCCTTTGCCTGCGAAGTTTTAGAGCAGTATAACGGAAGTCCAATTATGCTGAGGGCAGAATCTACTTCCAAACGTGTATGGCAATACGGCGAAATGGATATTCTTCTTACATCCGCAAAGCTTATTGGTCTTATGCTGACAGATAAAAAACTTCAGCTTCAGTAACAAAAAAACGCTTCAGCAATACTGAAGCGTTTTTTTTATGCAGTAAAGTGACTGCTATTAACCGATGATAGATTTTACCATGGCAATGATTTTTTCGTCTTTTGCGTCGCGGAAGAAGTATTCCTGGAATTTTTCTCCAGCGTAAGCACCTTTAACAAGTTCTTTGTCCAGTGCAGGAATAATGTCTGTCAGAGGCTTAAAGGCGATTTCGCGAACACCGTCAAGAATTTTCTTGTTTCTCTGTTCAGGAACAGCACGTTCACGAGGGTAACCCTGTCCGCTTGGTTCGCAGAAAAGCTTTTCAAAAATGTATTCAAGATTAAGGTCTCCACCCCAGCCGAAGCCCAGTGCAAATGGAAGTGAAATTGCATTTCCATCGTTGATCTGTGCAAAAGTGTATGCGTCGAGAGGAGAAGCAACGTGACCGCAGATTACTCCAGGAAAAGAGTTAAGGGCCAGCATTGCACCTTCACCAGTACCACAACCAGTAATTACATAGTCGCAGGCTCCTGAGTTCAAAAGTGTTGCGGCAAGAATACCGTTCTGAACATAAGTCAGCTGAGCTTTGTCTTCAGCACTGTACATACCGTAATTAACTACTTCAAAGCCCATTGGTTCAACAACCTTGCGAAGGGCCTTTTCGATTACTGCATTTTTTGCAGCCTGTGAATTTTCATTGATAAGAGCAATTCTCATTTGTGTCTCCAGAAAAAAATATTAAAAGGATTATATCAGAAAATGTTTATGTTTTGTATATGGGCGTCCGGGCGGGCTTTCCGCACTTCCGCTACCGCTCCATTGCCTGCGGCAACTAAAGGTGCTCCAATCCCTGACGCAGTCAGGGTGGTGTGTATTTTGCACACACGTAAATAAGCGGGTAATTCTGATTTTGCCAAGCAAAAAATGCGAGTCATCGAGAGCAAAGAATAACGAAGCCCCTGTTGCATGAGCAGATTTTATATGAAAATAACGAATTTTTTATACAGTAATTTGATTTTTCTGTGTTAGAGTTTAGAAGCATAAATTTAATTTCATTTAATAAAGTTCTTATGTGCAGGTCTGCACAAAAAAATCGTTTTCAAATTATTGATATATCATCTTGTTTCCAGGGGGAAATTATGAAATTTTCAAAAGAAAAATTTCTGACAGTTTGCTGTGCTTTCTTTATTACAACAGCATTTTTAGTTTCATGTGCTTCTGAATCTGATTCAGGAAAAAATGAAGAAAAACCTGCACCAACAGTTGTGGAGGTTTCTTCAATTACATTGGATAAAACTGAAGCATCTTTAAAAGTAGGAGAGTCTTTGACATTGACTGCTACAGTTTTGCCGTCAAATGCAACAAATAAGACTGTAACATGGTCTTCTTCAAAATCAGAAACAGCGACAGTTACAAACGGTGTAGTCAGAGCAGTTTCTGCAGGAACAGCAGTAATTACAGCCAAAGCCGGTGCAAAAACTGTAACTTGTAGAATAACAGTTTCAGAGATTCCAGCTCCAGATCCAGAACCTGATCCTGATCCTGAGACAAAAAAAGATGTTTCCATTACAGTAACTCTTCCTTCTGCAGCAAATGTGGATTCTCCTGTTTTACAAGGCCAGACTTCAGGTTCCTCTGTAACAGTAACTTGTTCTTCAACTTACCCTTCTTACAGCTGGAAGTTAATGAAAGGTACTTCTTCAGAAACTTTAAGTTCAACTGGTAATAGTGTAAATGTTGATTTTAATGATAAAGCCGTTGGATTATATTCAATTGTTTTAGTAGCTACAGACTCTGGTAGCAAAAAACATTCTGCATTTGTAAATGTAGAAATCAAATAAAGGAAAGCAGCGTATGAATGTAAAATCAATTCTTAAAAAAATTTCCATTCTGGTAGTTTCAGCATTGTTTATTGCAGGCTGTTCAGACATCTTTAGTATAGATGAGCAGAAAACTAATTCTGATAAAGTTTCAATTATATTAGGTTTTGATGATCCTGCTTCCCGATCAACATGGAGTCCTTCTGGTCATACAACTTCAGAAATTTCTGATGTAAAAGTTTATGTCAATGCAGATGAAACTCCTTCTGTAACAGCTTCTTCATCTTCTGAATTGGCTGGCAAAAAAGTTTCACTTAAGTCAGGTGATTCTGTAAAAGTGACTGTAAAAGTAAGCGGTTCAGATTTTGAAGGATCAGCGACTTATTCTTCAGGTTCAACACTTTCTGTAACTCTTGCAGCATCTGCAGCTACAGGAACAGTAAATGTAACAGGATTATCAGGTTTTGCAGGAACAAAAATATATGTTACTGCAGGTGCAAACATTCCTGTAACTTATAACGAATCAGATGTAAAAACACTTGCTGGTGGAAAGCTTTCTATTGCAGAAGGTGTCTATACATTCTCAATTTTTGGATACAAAGAGGCTTCTTGTACAACTCTTGCAGCTCAGGCTTACGAAACTGTTTATGTTCAGAGAGGTTTTACAACAACTGTAACACCAGCTTTTGCTTTGGATGCTGAACTTGTAACAGTAACTTTCAATCCAAATTATTCTGGCGGACAATCTCAGGTTGCTAGAGTAAAAAAAGGTGGAACAATAACAGCTCCAGCAGTTTCAAGAAGCGGATATAAACTGGCTGGCTGGTATACAGAAGCAGCTTGTACAAATGAAGCTGATTTAACAAATATAACAGCAAATAAGACTTTCTATGCTAAGTGGGAAGAAAGAGCACCTGGAGAATTGGATGTATTCCCAGAAAATGGTGCAACAGATGCTTATGCAGACACATATCTTGAAATTGAGTTTGATGCAGTTCCAACAGTTGCAAGAACTGGAGATCTGGCTGTAAAGATCTACAAATCAAGTGATAATTCTCTTGTTGATACAATCAAGGCTGATAATGAAAAGCTTTATACATATTGTGGCGGTTCGAATGGTTCAATCACACAGATCAACGCTCAGGATAATCTTATTGTAGTTGATGGAAACAAAGTAATTGTTCATCCACATACAACTAGTACTTATACAAAATCAATCCTTGAACCTTCTACTCGTTATTATGTTCTTATTGATAATGGTCTTATTTCTGGAAAAGTTGGTGGTGAAGATTTTGCAGGGATTACAGATAAAACAAAATGGACTTTCACTACAAAAGCTGCAACAACAAATGCAACAAAAACCTTGAATGTTGGAAAGACAGGCGATTACATCACAATTCAAGGGGCTTTGGCTCATATCATGAAAGCTCAGGCTTCTGCAAGTAATGTTGAAAACTGGACTGTAAATGTCGCTCCTGGCACTTATTATGAAAGACTTAGTTATTATTCAAATAAATCAATTAATTTGACTCTTAACGGAACTGGTTCTGCAGAATTTGGAAGCGATGTAAATGTTAAATGGTCGAATCAAGATGGAGGAGAAGGAACTACTTATTGGAACTACGGTACAAGATTAAGACCTCTGTTTGAATATCGTGGAACAGATTTGATTGTCAAAAATATCCGTATGGAAAACACAGCTACTCGTGTTTCTTCAGCAAATGGAAAGAATCAGGCTGAAGTAATTTACTTTGATTCAACTGGAAAATTCCTTGCATACAATTCTTCTTTCATCAGCAAGCAGGATACTTTGAATCTTGGTTCGGCTGGCGCTAAAGCTTGGGTTTATAAATCTTATGTAGAGGGTGATGTAGACTTTATCTGGGGTGCTGCTTCAGTTGCATTGTTTGAGAATTGTTCAATAAAAGCAAATGCTTCTGAAAATGACACTTATATTACAGAAGTTCGCGGAAATGCTACAACATTGAATAAAATTCCGAAGGGATTTGTATTCCTTAATTCAACTGTAACAGGTTCTGGTTCGCATAATATCTATCTTGGACGACTTGCAAATGCTGGTGAATGGTATGCACAGACAGCATTTATTAATACAACATTCTCTGGAACACAGGTTAATTCTGCTCTCTGGAATTACAAGGCAAGTGCCGCTCCAAAATATATTGCAAAAGATTCTGCCGGAAACATGAATGTAGGTTGGAAAATCTACGGTGGTTCAGGTTATCCAACTGCAAATGTAAATACAAATGCTTATGCAGGAACAATTTCTGATTCTCTTTACAACCTTGAATACAACGGCCGTTACACAATTTTGAACAGAGTTTACGACAAAGAAAATTCAAAATATGTAACTGCCGACACTGTATGGGATTATTCAGAATATGAAACAGCATTCAATGCAAGTGCCGATGTTTCAAAAAACAATGCATACCCACAGGAAGCTGTAAAAGTAACTTATGATTTCTCTGCAAAACAGCCTTCTCAATATACAGATTTGAGATGTACTTCTGTTGGATATGACTCAAAAGGTTATGCAACCGGAAGCAGTAATTCTTCAATTTCATTTGATGTAACAGGAAACTGTTCTATTGATGTTAATTATTGCTACCAGGCTAATGGTACAATTAAAGCAGGTTCTCAGACTGCAGAATCATTCTCAACTGAATCAAAGTCAACTTCACAGATTGAAACAAAAACTTACAGCAATACAAGTGGAGCAACAACTGTAACAATCGCAACAACTGGAACAACTTACTTTACTTCTATTGTTGTAACTTATGAAGAAGGTAGTACACCAAGCGGAGGAAGTGGTGCAACTTATACATTGACTGCATCAGAAAATACTGATGATTATTTTACTCTTGGAAGTTCTGTTGCCTATAGTGGTGATTTGTTCAAAACTAATTCTGGTTTTGAAGTAACTTTCACTACAAATGGAGAAGCAACTGTTACTGTTGTTGCCAGAGCAAAAAATGAAGGCACAGCATGTGGATGGAAAATTACAAAAGGCGGTACTGATGTATTTACATCAACAACATATGCAAGTGCAACCAACTTTGATACTCAGACAGGTGCTATTACAGATGCTGGCACTTACAAAATTGTAAGAACAACAAGTGAAGGTGTAATTAAGTCAAT
>JAZQNJ010000073.1:0-6712 GCA_045627285.1 Treponema sp.
GGGTAGCGGATGACGCAACAAAGCGGAACAAGTGGCAAAGCCTGCTTTGACATTTGTGGAGCGACTTGCGGCAGGAGCGCAGGGGCAGGAGCCCCTCCCCTTGAAAATATATTTAAAAAAATTATAAACTTTACTTATGACAAATACTGATTTAATTAGCGAATTTGTAGGTCCGGAAATCATTGAGGCCGTAAAAAAGCTCATTGATGCTTCTGATTCCGCTGCAATTACCGAAAACGCAGTTGTTGTTTCTTCAATTTTTGGTTCCGAGTCAAACTTTAAGGCAGTTCTTGCCGGGGGCGAAGAAGAACAGAAACTCATACCTTCCTTTAAGAAGAACCTTACTCTTTTAATCCAGAAAACATGGGTTGAAAAAACAGATGAAGCTGTAAAAGAACAGGTTCTGTACAATCTTGAACAGTTCTGTGCATACATCGAAGACGGTAAATATGCCGACGAATATGCACGCTACGGAAAAATTCTGACAGATGTTGTATATCTGATGTTCGGTTCTCAGTCCAAAGAGCCGGCCTTTGAAGAATATGCACTGCGTATTGACCCTGAATTCGGAATTTTCTGGTGGTATATCCTTAATCTCCCAGAAAATGCTGATTTCTCCAACGAAAAATGCAGGGCGATCATTCTTCTTGGAATGTACTTCCTTTCAAACTACTAAAAGCAAGGGGCCGTAAGGCCCTTTTTTAATGGCGGAGATTTTTATGAATATTGATTTAATAACATCCAGATTACGCAATGCTTCTGACAAGCTGGCACTTCAGTCATCAGCAGAAAAAAATGCTGCACTTGAAGCAGTAATTGCCTCCATAGAAAAAAACCGCCCGGCAATCCTCCAGGCAAACAGTCTGGACTGTCAGGCTGCTAGAGAAAAGGGAATATCAGAAAGCCTTGTAGAGCGTCTGGCACTGGATGACAAAAAAATTAATTCAATTATTGATTCAATAAAAGTTGTAATCGCACAGACAGATCCAATCGGCGAAGAAACAGCCGGCTGGAAAACTCCTGCGGGAATGACTATCCGTCAGGTTCGCGTTCCTCTTGGGGTTGTTGCAATTATTTACGAAAGCCGCCCGAACGTTACTGCCGACGCCTTCTGTCTTGCATATAAATCCGGAAATGCAATTCTTCTGCGGGGTTCTTCTTCTGCCCTTAATTCAAATAAGGCAATCGTTGCTGCAATCAAAGAAGGCTTGAATAACACTGCCGGCGGCAAAAATGCTGTGGGCGTTGCAGATTCAATTGAACTTGCTCCATGCCAGAGCCACGACGAAGTTGAAAAAATTCTAACTGCTGTGGGTAAAATCGATGTGGCTCTTCCTCGCGGTGGTGCAAAGCTTATTAACATGGTTGTGGAAAAAGCAAAGGTGCCTGTAATTCAGACAGGTGCCGGTGTTTGCCATCTTTATGTTGATGAAAGTGCTGACCTTGATATGGCCCTTAACATTGCATGGAATGCAAAAACACAGCGTCCTGGTGCCTGCAACGCCATTGAATGTATCGTTGTAAACGAAAAAATTGCCGGGGAGTTCCTTCCAAAACTGGCAGAACGCTTTGCCGGTAAAGTTGAACTTAGATATGATGAAAAGGCTTTTAAGGTGATTGAAACTCTCAAAGAGCTCAAAAACACCGCTCAGTCCGGTGGTCTCGGTAAGCTCAACCGACGTGCTTCTGAAGAAGACTTTGGCTACGAGTTTCTGGACTTTATCTGTGCCGTTAAGACTGTGGGCTCTCTGGAAGAAGCAATTGATTTTATCAACAGTCACAACACAAAACACTCTGAATGTATCGTAACAAACAACCGAAGCCACGCCCGTCTGTTCCAGGCAAAAATTGATGCTGCCTGTGTTTACGTAAACAGCTCAACACGCTTTACTGACGGCGGAGAATTTGGCTTTGGTGCTGAGCTGGGCATTTCCACCCAGAAGCTGCACGCCCGTGGACCAATGGGAATCAAAGCACTTACAACTACAAAATATCTCATTGACGGGGACGGACAGGTAAGATAAATGGACATGATACTTTCTGCACTGCCTTACGGCCTTTTAATCGGCGTACTTTCGATCGGCGTTTACATCTCTTACAAAATCATGAATATTCCGGATCTGACCGTTGACGGCTCCTTTGCATTTGGAGCTGTAGTAAACGGCGTGTTCTGTCTTTACGGTCATCCGGTTCTTGGCCTTTTTGCAGGTCTTTTAGCCGGAGCCTTTGCCGGAATGCTTACCGGCGTAATTCATACACAGCTGGGAGTTAACCCGATTCTTTCCGGAGTTCTGGTGCAGACAGGCCTCATTTCCGTAAATGTAATGATTCCACTTATTCCAGCCTTTGAAGCAGTAACTGCAAAGTCCACAAGTTTTGCCATTGTACAGAACTTTGGCGGCAAAACAATCTTCTATTCTCTGGCAAAAGTATTTGGGGTCCGCGGCGCCGGCAATATGAAGATCATGAGCGTTGTTGTTCTTGCATCCCTCATTGCCCTTGTTATTGGTCTGCTTATGCTATTTTTCAGCACTCAGCTGGGACTTTCAATCCGTGCCACTGGCAACAACGAAGAAATGGTTAAAGCAAGTTCCATCAACACAAAACAGAATAAAGTAATTGCCTTTTCAATTGCCAACGGAATCGTAGGCTTTGCAGGGGCCCTTTACGTTCAGTACCTGCACTCATACTCAGAAGGCATCGGCCTTGGTATGCTGGTAACTGCCCTGGCTTCAATCATCATCGGTGAAACACTTTTTGGAAGCCGCCGCCTTTTTGCAGGTCTTCTGATCGTAGTTTCCGGCTCCCTGATTTACCGCATAATTTACGCTTTTGCCATCCGCAACGGCGGTGCCAACGGAATCAAGCTGTTCTCCAGCGTAATAGTAATCGCCTTCATCGCCTTTTCGGTTATCCGAAAGCACCTTGCAGAAAAACGGAAAAAGGAGTCTCAGTAATGTTAGAAATAAAAAACTTATCTGTTACTTTTAATCCCGGCACTGCCATGGAAAAAAAGGCCCTCAAATCCGTTAATCTTACTGTTAATGACGGGGACTTTGTAACTGTAATCGGTTCCAACGGGGCCGGAAAATCAACTCTCCTTAATTCAATTTTTGGACTTACAAAAATTTCCGGGGGAAGCATTATACTCAACAGAAAAGACATTACAGACCAGCCAACATACAAACGTGCAAAGGAAATCGGCATTCTCTTCCAGAACCCCCTTTTGGGAACAGCTCCAGACATGACTATTGAAGAAAATCTAGTTCTTGCCAGTGCAAAAGTAAAACACCGGCCTTTCAGCCTGGCCCTTACTTCAAAAAACCGCAGCCACCTCATAGAGGAACTTAAAACCCTGGACATTGGCCTTGAAGAACGCCTTCGCACAAACGTCGGTCTTCTTTCCGGCGGACAGCGTCAGGCCCTCACACTTCTCATGGCTACCAGCGCAAGCCCAAGCCTGCTCCTCCTGGACGAACACACAGCCGCCCTGGATCCTCAGACAGCAATCAAAATAATGACCAAGACAGATCAGATTGTCCGCCAGAAAAACCTGACAACACTCATGATTACCCACAATGTCCAGAACGCCATCGATTACGGCAACAAGCTGCTGCTTATGGACGGTGGCAACATCATTAAAATCATCGAAGGCGAAGAAAAAAAGAATCTTACAGTCAGCGACATTATGGCTCTGTACCAGAACAATCTGAGCGACAAAATGATTCTGTAGCCTCAGGAGGGGGAAGTCTCCCCCTGCGCTCCAGCCGCAAGTCGCTCCACAAATGTCAAAGCAGGCTTTGCCACTTGTTCCGCTTTGTTGCGTCATCCGCTACCCCCTCTGCGGGGCAAAACCCATTCCCGTAGGCCCCGCAACGCCCCGGACACGTCTAAAAAAACAACTTGGAATAGACTTAAAAGAAAGAATCCGAAAATAAAAACTGTTTTAAAAACTCACTCTTTAATCATCCACTTCCACACAGGAATTACCTCAATTTTTACTCCATCCAAAATTATTTCGTCTTCTTCATTGTATGAGATGATTATAAAGCGTTTTGCTTCTTTTACTGTTTTTGCGGCCGTTATAAGCGATTTTATTTCTCTGTCACTGGAAATGTTTTTGATAGAATATGCAACTTGAATTACTTCTCCAGTTTCTTCTATATAAAAGTCTGCATCCAGATTCTGACCTTTCAGATAGTAAACTTTGCCCTTGTGTTTGTTCCATAAATTGACGGCAACAAGATTTTCAAGCAATCGAGGTTCTTCATTGGTCAAAAACAAATTCAAAAGTCCATTGTCATTAAAATAATATTTTGGAGTTGTTTCCTTATCTACGAATTTTGAGAAGTAGTTTCTTATGGAAAAGATCAAAAATGACTGCTTTGCATAACTTACATAATCTATAACAACATCCTTGCTTATATTTACTCCGATAGATTTCAAAGTATTGTGCAGTTTTGAATATGAAACCTCGTCTTTAACAGATTCAGCAATTTTTTTCATCAAAATTCGTAAGCCGCTTGAATTTCTGACATTATTTCTGCTGGCAATGTCTCCAAGAAGAATTTTCTGATAAATGCTGGAAACATATTCTCTTTTGTCTCTAAAATCAATGCTTTCAGGAAATCCGCCAAAGTAAAAGTAAGTCTCCAGCTCCCTCAAGATTTTTCCGCATCCTTTTGTACTGAGCAGCGAGCTTTCTGAAAAATCCACATTTTTTGCAGTAAGAAATTCCTTGAAATTATATGGCGTAACATATTTGGTCAGATAACGACCTCCCAGACGATTTTCAATTTCCTGTGAAAACATCTTTGCATTGCTTCCCGTAATGAAAGTATGTTCCTTTGAATCTGCAAGTCGTCGGGCAAATTTTTCCCATCCATCTACATTTTGAATTTCATCAAGAAAAAACCATCCTTTTTTGTCGCTTATTTCTGCCTGAACTGAAAGAATATCGTTAAAATCATCCAAAGAAAAATCAACAAGTCTTTCATCTTCAAAATTAATATAAATGATTTGATTCCAATCTGTTCCGCTGGCAACAAGATCCTGTACAATTTTATAAAGCAAAGTTGATTTACCAGCACGGCGGAGACCTATCAAAACATAATTTGCATTGAGATCAAAATCAAAATTTCTGTTAACAATTTTGAAATTCTTTATCAGCTCATGCTGATCATAAATGACCTGTTTAAGTTTATCGTGATTCATATAGTCCCTTTACCGAAAATAACTTACAGATAATTAGAGTATTTGTCGAGTATAATCGACAAATACTCTAATTATTGTCGATTATACTCGACAATAATTTAACAAGTCAATCAATTTTCTTTATTTCCCCACCCCATTGACACAGGTTTAAAAAAGTTTTATGTTACTATACATAGAAACAAAACATACATTATTCGAGGTTTTATAAAATGAAAAAATTTACAAAAATTTTGACAGCTTCGGCTCTTGCTCTGGCTGCACTCACTTCAATTTCCTGCAGCAAAAAGACAGAAAAGAAAGTTACAATCGGTATTGTTCAGCAGATGAACCACAACTCCCTGAACACGATTTCTGACTCAATCAAAGAACGCCTTGCAGAACTCGGCTACAGCGACAAGAACTGCACTGTCCTTTTTAAGCAGGGCGACAACGACATGACAATGCTGGCTCAGATTTCTGAAGAATTCGTAAATCAGAAAGCTGATCTTATTATTGCAATTGCAACAAAAGCAGCAAACGCAGCTCTTCCGGCAACAGACTCAGGTATTCCAGTAGTATTTGCAGCCTGTGCTGACCCGGTTGGTGCAAAGCTTGTTCAGAATCTTGAACAGCCTGAAGGTCTTGTAACAGGAACTTCACAGTCAATTCCAGTTGACCAGATCATGGCTTTTGCAAAAAAAATTAACCCTTCACTTTCAAAAATCGGTATCATCCACACAACAGGTGAAACAAACGCCCAGGCAACAGTAAACAAAGCTATCAAATATCTTGATTCAATCGGAATGAAATACGCAGACCACACAATCGACGACGTTTCAGTAATCCAGGAAACAATCAAAATCATGAAGAGCGAAGGATGTCAGGCCGTATTCGTAGCTAACGACAACAAACTTGCCAGCCACGGAAACATGGCTATCCTTTCAGAAGCATGTCTCGAAAACAGCTTCCCTCTTTACTGTGCAGCAGACAGCCAGGTAGAAGACGGCGGATTTGCAAACGTTGGTATTACTTATGTTGACCTTGGCCGCGACACAGCAGACATGACAGACAAAATCCTTAAAGGAACACCAGTTGCACAGGTTCCAGTTAAGTTCTACCTCAAGGCAGAAGACCTTCACACATTCGTAAATCCAAAAGTTGCAGCAGCCCTGGGAATCACAATTCCAGAAGATGTAACTTCATCAAAAGGCTACGTAGAAGTAACTCCTTCAAACTAATCAGCAAAAGGGGGAAGTCTCCCCCTCGCTCCAACTAAAAAAGCCTGATGAGGTGTCATCAGGCTTTTTCATTTTCCGCTACCCCCTCTGCGGACCTCAAACGCCGGCCCGCATCGCCCGGCTTAAGATGCTCAGAACAGAAATACTCGTTTATTGAACTGTGCGCATTCTGCGCACGTCCTGACTGCGTCAGGGATAGTAGTGGTGGCGTAGCCAGTGCGCAGCACCGGAGGCGTCAGCCGCAGCCACGGATAGCCCGACGGCACCGCAGGTGCCGGGAC